>JALYLO010000364.1 GCA_030774175.1 Actinomycetota bacterium | reverse complement strand
CGCGCTCGTCGGGGACGACACGACGCACGACGTCGTAGCCGTCCGTGCCCAGCAACTGCTCGAGCTCATCGCCGCTAGCATCCTCGCGCTCGCCCGCCGCCACCCCGTCGGAGATCGTGAGCACCGCGGCCTTCACGACTTCGTCTTCTCGACGAGCTTCACGTCCTCGACGACCATCCCCTTGTCGATCGCCTTGGCCATGTCGTAGATCGTCAGCGCGGCGATCGCGGCTCCCGTCAGAGCCTCCATCTCGACGCCGGTCTGTGCCGTGGTCTCGGCGGTAGCGACGATGACCACGGAATCCTCGTCAACGTCCAGAGAAACCTCGACATGTGTAAGAGGTAGCGGATGGCAGAGGGGGATGAGCTCCGCCGTTCGCTTCGCAGCCATGATCCCGGCAAGCTGCGCGGTCACGAGCGCGTCACCCTTCGGCAGCTCGCGGAGACGCTGCGCAGTCGCCGGCGACATCCGTACACGCACGGAAGCGACCGCGCGACGGCGCGAAAGCGACTTGCCGCCGACGTCGACCATGCGAACCTCGCCCGCCTGCGAGATGTGCGAGAGCTCACTCATCCGCGCGCGTGGTTCACACCGCGGACTCTAGTGGCTGAGCGTCGAGCGCCCGCATCTGCGCGTCGATCCAGGCGGCAAGGTCGTGCTCGCGCACCCAGGCGCGGATCGCCTCGATCCGCTCATGTCGCTCCTCGGCCGGCATCTCGAGAGCGCGGTGAATCGCATCTGCCTGGCCCGCGACATCGAACGGGTTGATCGACAGCGCCCAGTCGCCGAGCTCCTCGTGCGCACCTGCGTTCTCGGAGAGGATAAGCACGCCGTCACGCTCGTTCACGAGCGGAGCCTCCTTGGCGACGAGATTCAAACCGTCGAAGATCGCGTTCACGAACAGCACGTCGAAGTTCTTGTACGCCGCGACTGCGCGCGGGAAGTTGTCGCTGATCTGCAGATCGATGGGCGCCCAGCCGTCCTGCTGAAAGCGATCATTCACCCGACGCGCCTCGCGCTGAATTGCCGCAACGTATTCGGCGTACTCGGGGATCTCCTGACGCGAAGGATCGAGCAGCGCAACGAGCCCGACCCGTCGATGCATCTCGGGATGCGCGTCGAGGTAGATCTCGAAGGCGCGAAAGCCGCGCACGATGTTCTTCGAGGGATCCGTGCGATCGACGCGCAGGATCAGCTTCTCGGGCCGATTCTGAGCGAGCTTGCGGCCGGCCGCGACCACCGCCGGGCTGTGCGCAAGCTCGTCGAACTCCGCCGGGTCGACCGAGATCGGTGCCGCAGTAACCGCGAGCCGCCGCCCCTCATAGCCAAGGGCGTCGTGCGCCCAATCGGGCACGGCGCCGACGATGTCCTCCGCGGCGCGCATGAAGTTGCGCCGCCAGCGTCGTGTGTGGAACCCGACCACATCGTTGGCAAGCACACCGTCGTGGATCGCGCGCCTGATCTCGACCGGCAGCACCGACCAGTAGTCGCCGGCGGGCCACGGAATGTGGACGAAATGCACGAGCCGGGCATCAGGCCGCGCATCGCGGACGAACCGCGGGGCGACGTACAGGTGGTAGTCGTGGAAGAAGACGGACGCGTTCGGATCCCGGTCGAGCTCCTCGATCACGGCCTCGGCGAAAGCGCGGTTCACGGGAACGTAGCCCTCGAGCCACGCGTGATGCACGCCGTGGTCGATGCTCGGCGCGGTCGCCAGGTCCCACAGATAGTGCTGGAGGAACCACAACGTCGGGTTCGCGATGACGTTGTAGAACCATTCGTAGGCCTGCTCGTCGTGCACGACGAGGCGAAGGCGGTAGCTCGAGCCGTCGCGGGCGGTCTCCTCGAACGCGGCACCGCCGTTGTCCATAGCGACAACACGATCCTCGTCCGACATCGCACTCGCGATCCAGGTCACGTCGTGATGGAGCGTGAGGCTGCGCAGCGCGGTGACGAGCCCGCCGCCGCCGCGGCTCGCGACGCGTTCGCCGCCACTCCAGGTGTAGGTCACCGGTCCCCGGTTCGAAACGACGATCAGGTTCCGACGCGCCGCCATGTCCGGGACCCTATCCCCGCTAGACGGGCTTACTCGGCGACGACGGTGGCGAGTTCGACGCCGGTGTCGTTGCCGGCCAGGCGATTGAAGAGATTGAGCCAGTCGCGGAGCAGCCTCGGGGTCAGGAAATGTCGCCGCACGTGCTCCTTGCCGCGCAGCGCGCGCGACCGAGCTTGCTCGG
>JALYLO010000363.1 GCA_030774175.1 Actinomycetota bacterium | reverse complement strand
GTTCGCGTAGACCAGCGAGCCGCCGCCGACGCCGGCACCGGAGAGCACGAGCACGTCGCGGAGCGGTGTGATCCGCTGGATGCCGCGGCAGCCGAGCGCCGGGGCCCAGAGGTAGTCACGGATTCGCCAGCTCGTCTTGGGTAGCTCGCGAGGCTCGAAGCGCCGCCCTTCCTCGAGCACAGCCACCCCGTAACCCTTCTCGGACAACCGCAACGCCGCGACAGCGCCGCCGAAGCCGCTCCCTACGACGACAACGTCGACGTCACGCACTCGAGCACCTCCCCCGCGGCGGCACGGACGACGAGGTTCGCGCGTGCGTCGTAGCTGGTCGCCTCGCGGTTGAGAATCGCAAGCTTGCCGCCGTGCGCCAGCGTCGCATCCGGCAACCCGGCGACGGGCCACACCGCAACCTCGTACGGGTCGTACTGCGCCCAGATCCCCGATGCGCTCCGGAAGTCAGGGAGACCGCTCTCGGTGCTCGCGCCGGCCCCGGTCAGCACCAGGCACGGCTGATTCGTCCGGATCAGTTCTGCGAGAGCCGCGCCGCTCATGGCGACAGTATCGTCCGCGGGATCCATGAGCCTGTTTCAACTCGACCGGTTTCATTTCGACCGGTTTCAACTCGACCCGGTGCACTAACGGTGGAAGGCTTCAGCTTCTCGACCGAGGTCAGGGTGCGCTTTGCGGAGACCGACGCGCAAGGGATCGCCCACAACGCGAACTACCTCGTCTGGTTCGAGGTGGCGCGCGTCGACTTCCTCGGGCGGTTCGCGGGCGGTTACCAGCGGCTGCGCGACCTGGGGATCGAGGCGCTCGTCCTGGAGTCGCACGTTCGCTACCTCCAGCCGGCGCGGTTCGACGACCGCCTGGTGGTTCACGCACGCTGCGTCGACGTGAAAGGCGCCCGCTTCCGCTACGAGTACGCGATCGAGCGCGACGGGATCGTGATCGCCGACGGCTGGACGGCCCACGCGACGGTCGACGCGGGGAGCCTGCGCCCGACCCGTGTCCCAGCCTGGCTCGCTGAGGGGCTCGCCGGGGACCTCGCTAGTGCGGCCCGTTCGGGCCCGTCGTCGTAGTCGCCTTCTTCGGCTTCGGCGCCTTGGGCCCGATGCGCACGACCTTCGGGACAGCGCGGTAGCTCGAGGACCACGTCGCGTCAGAGAGGAGCTTGCCGTCTGCCGAGTACACCTTGCGCTCGACCGACGTCCTCTGGGCGGGCGCGCCAACGTCGTCGACGGCCGTCTCGCCCGGCCGGAGCGTCGCATCGACCGTCCGCTTCACGGGCGGCGGCGCGACCGCCGTTAGCGGCGCGGTCATGGTCTCCACCCGGCGGTGCACCGGCGTTCCGTAGAGCGCGACCGTCAGCGAGGAGGAACCGACGAACGTCCGGAGCAGGAGCCAGCGGCCGGTGTCGTTCACGAACGTCAGGTCGATGTCGGGGTAGTTGACGGTCGCATCGCGCCCGAGCGGATAGTGGGAGATGTACAGCGCGTGGTTCGTGCGCGCGGTGATCGGCAGGCCTGCCTCGTAGGCGGCGTTGAAGACGGTCGTCGAAACCTGGCAGATGCCGCCCCCGAGACCGGTCTGCAGCTCGCCGTTGATGATCACGGGGGCCTGGAGGAATCCCTTCTCGGCGGTACGCTCGCCGGTTGCGCCGTTGAACGAGAAGGTCGCACCGGGAGCGATCAGCTTGCCGTCGACCAGGTGTGCCACGAGCTGCACGTTGTGAATCCGGTTCGGGTCGCCGCCATAGACCGTCTCGTACGTGCCGACCGTCCCTGTGATCCCCATCGCCCGTGCATCGTCGGTCGTGCGCTGTGGCTGCTGCTCGCCGATCGCGAGCTGCGCCACGCGTTCCGCCGGACGACTCGCGGCCTCGAGCACGCGCGTTTCCGAGCGGGCTACGTCGAGTACGACGCCGGGCTCCGCGGGGACGATCCGGATTCCCCCGTGCGAGTCGACCGCGAAGCCCGCGTCCTTCGGGGCCCGATCGACTGTCCGCTCGAGCCTCCTGAAGTAGCCGTCCGCCGCGGGCCCACTCAACCGCAGGCTCGTCAGGTCGAGCATCTTCGCGAGCCGCCACCGCGGCAGCCGGAAGCGGGTCGGCCCCGCAACGAGCGTCACGGGCGCCGAGACCACCTGTGCTGCCGTCTGCTGGGCGGTCGTGAGCGAGGCGACGGTGACGGTCGGCGCGTCGACCCGCACCGGCAGACTGACGGGCGCTCGCGAGAAGGACGCGAGCGAGCGCACGATCAGTCGCCGAGCGGCAGTGCGGTCCAGGCTACGGCCGGTCGACTCGGCGGCGATCGTGATGTGCAGGCCGCGGCGAACGAGCCGGGCGTCCTCGTGCGGGGTGTCGATCGTCTTCCCGAACAGGCCAAGCTCGTACGAGAGCCCGGCGTGGTAGATGCGGATCGACGGCACGAGATCCTCCGGGAAGAACTCGAGCCCGAGCCGCCGGTAGCCGCGGACGATCCCGAAGCCGCCGCCCTGCCGCTCGGCGGCGGCGACCGCCGCGTGCCAGTCGACCTCGACGCCGAGCGCGCGGGGCGTGACGGCGAAGCGATGCCTCCGGAAGACGAAGACGACGGGCACCAGGGAGAGGCGTTCCGAGCGCCGCTCGAGCAGGCGCTCTGCGTGGGCGGCGGTGAGACCGCCCACGTCGATGCCCGCGATGCGCGTGCCGCTGGCGAGCCTGTCCGGAGAGCCGGCGAAGACGAGGCCGAGGACGACTGCGATCGCCGCCGCCAGGGCCGCCAGCATCCCCAGCCGCGTCCAGAAGCGCGTGCGCGCAGAGGAGCGGGACGCGCGGAGGGCCGAGGATGCTGCCACGAGCGCGCCATGGTAGCGCCGCTCTTCGGCGACTCAAAACACGAAGAGCTCGACGCCGCCGGAGACGTTCAGCTCGATGCCGGTCACGTAGGAGGCGAGGTCGGAACACAGCCAGGCAATTGCGTTTGCGATGTCCTGCGGTTCGCCCGGGCGCTTGAAGACGGTGCGATTCGCGATCCGCTCGTTCATGGACGCGTTCGCCATGTGGAACGCCTCGCTGCCGATGATCCCGGGAACGACTGCGTTGGCGGTGATGCCGTGGCGGCCTCCCTCCATCGCGAGCGTCTTCGTGAGGCCGAGGATGCCGGCCTTCGTGGTCGAGTACGAAGCCTGCCCGAAGCCGCCGAGCGTGCCGGCGACGGACGCCATGTTCACGATCCGCCCCCACTTCCGCTCTTTCATGTGCGGCCACACGGCCTGCCCGCAGTTGAACGCCCCGGTCAGGTTGACCCGAAGGTCGCGCTCCCAGAGCTCCGGGCTCTGGTCGGGGAACTGGCCCACGTGGTCGAGCGTCCCGGCGTTGTTGACGAGGATGTCGACGGACCCGAGCTCCTCGACCGTCTTTGCGACGGCGGCGGCGACCTGGTCCCGATCGGTGACGTCGCACCGTACGGCGAGTGAACGGCGGCCCATCGTGCGGATCTCCTCGGCCGTCGCCTCGGTGTGCACGAGCCCTTGCGTGCGGGCGACCTGCGCGAGCGGACCGTACGCATCGGTCTCCTCGCTCAGGTCCGACTCGACGAGCAGGTCGGCGATCACGACGTCGGCGCCTGCGCGTGCGAGGGTCAGCGCGTCCGCGCGGCCCAGGCCACGGGAGCCGCCGGTGACGAATGCGACCCGCCCGGAGAGATCGATCTCGAGGGCCATCAGCGCGGGAGGAAGATTTCCTTCGCGATCACGAGCCGCTGGATCTGGGACGTCCCCTCGTAGATCTGGAACAGCTTCGCGTCGCGCATCAGCTTCTCAACCGGGTACTCCTTCATGTAGCCGTATCCACCGAAGACCTGCACCGCGTCCGTGGTCACCTTCATCGCCATGTCGGCGGCGAAGCGCTTCGCAAACGACGAGTAGAGCGTCGCCCGCTCGCCGCGGTCGAGCATCCACGCGGCCTGCCAGGTGAGGAGGCGCGCCGCCTCGATCTCGGTCGCCATGTCGGCGATCATAAAGTTGACGCCCTGGTGCATCGCGATCGGCACGTCGAAGGTGACCCGTTCCTTCGCGTACTCGACGGCGAGCTCGTAGGCGGCCTGGGCGACGCCGACGGCGCCGATCGCGGTGCCCGGCCGCGTGAAGTCGAGCGTCTGCATCGCGAGCTTGAAGCCGTCTCCCTCCTCGCCCAGCCGGTTGGCTGCGGGGACGACGACGTCCTGGAGCGCGAAGGCCGACGTGTCGGTCGCCCGCTGGCCCATCTTGTCGAGGTGCTGCTCGATCGACACGCCCGGCGTGTCCATCGGGACGATGAACGCCGATATGCCGCGATGGCCTTTGGAGACGTCGGTCTTCGCGAAGACAACGGTCCACGCGGCGTAGCCCGCATTCGTGATGAAGGTCTTCGAGCCGTTGAGGACATACTCGCCGCCCCGTCGCACGGCGGTCGTCTTCAACCGGGCGACGTCGGAGCCCGCCTCCGGCTCCGAGAGCCCGAACGAGCAGAGGAGCGGCTGCTCGATCAGCGGCAGCAGCCACGTCGCCTTCTGCTCGATCGTGCCGGCGATGATCACCGGCCCGGCGCCGAGCCCGTTCGCGCCGATCGACGTTCCGATGCCGGTGCAGCCCCAGTTGATCTCCTCGCCGACGAGCATGCCGTCGAACGCGCCCAGGCCCAGGCCGCCGTACTCCGCCGGGACGTTCACGTTCATCAGGCCGACCTCGTGCGCCTTCGCGATCACCTCGTCCGGGTGCCTCATGTGCACGTCGCACTCGGCGGCTTTCGGCCGGATCTCTTTCATCGCGAACTCGCGCGCGACGGCTCGCAGTTCCTTCTGCTCGTCCGTCAGGGCGAACGAGACGCCGCTCGAAACGGCATGCTCGGTCGTGGACATGCTCGGCTCCCGCTCGGTTGATTGACTAGTCAGTCAACAGGGTAGCGCCGACCTCGACGACCGGCAAGGGCGGTGACGACGCCTCCTCGCCTCTGCATCTGCGCGTAGGAAAGTCCAGCTAACCTGCTCCGCGTGGACTTCGCGCTGACCGACGAGCAACGGCTCATCCAGGACACCGTGCGTTCGTTCGTGGACGAGCGCGTCTTGCCGGTGGCGATCCAAAACGACATCGATCACAAGCTCGACCTGGAGCTGATCGAGGGGATGGCCGAGCTCGGGATCCTCGGGATCGTGGTGCCGGAGGAGTACGGCGGCGCGGGTCTCGACTACGTCGCGGAGGCGCTCGCCTGTGAGGAGATCGAACGCGGCGAGGCGGCGTTTCGGACTCTGATCTCGGTGCATGTCGGCCTGAACTCGCTCTCGCTCCTGAAGTACGGGAGCGAAGAGCAGAAGCAGCGCTGGCTGACCCCGCAGGCGAAGGGCGAGAAGCTCGCGTGCTTCGGTCTCACGGAGCCCGATGCCGGCTCGGATGTCGCGTCGATGCGCTCGACTGCGCGCCGCGAGGGCGACGTGTTCGTGCTGAACGGGCAGAAGAACTGGATCTCGTACGCGTCGGTGGCCGACCACGCGCTCGTGTTCGCGAAGACCAATCCGGCGGCGGGACACAAAGGAATCAGCGCGTTCGTGCTCGAGCAGGGGATGAAGGGCTTCACGACGCGCGATACGGAGAACAAGCTCGGCATCTGGGCCGGCTCCACGGGGGAGCTCTTCTTCGAGAACGTCGAGGTGCCGGCCGAGAACTTGATCGGCGAGGAAGGACAGGGCTTCGAGATCGCGATGCACTCGCTCGACCAGGGGCGCTTCACAGTCGCCGCGGGCGGCGTCGGCGTCGTGCGCGCCTGCCTCGAACGCTCCGTCGAGTACGCGCGAGAGCGGCAGACGTTCGGGCAGCCGATCGGCAAGTACCAATTCGTGCAGGACATGATCGCGAAGATGGTGCTCGGCTACGAGACGTCGAAGCTGCTGGTCATGCAGGCCGCCTGGATGAAGAACGAGGGAAAGCGCAACACGCGCGAGACCTCGCTGGCGAAATGGCATGCGACGGAGTCCGCGTTCGAGGCGGCGCACCTCGCGATCCAGGTGTTCGGCTCATACGGCTACTCGGGCGAGTACGGGATCGAGCGCTACTTCCGCAATGCGCGCGCACCGATCATCTACGAGGGCACGACGCAGATTCACAAGATGATGCAGGCAGAGCACGCTCTCGGCTACCGGAGCCTGAACGGCCGCGGCGGCGAGTCGTCACCTCTCTGCTCATGGGCGCCGGCACTCTCGCCCGTGCACGCCTCAGCGTAAGTCGTCGACGAGCTCACCGCCAGGGCCACGGCCATTCCTTAGACCTCGCCCTCCCAATAGCCGACCTCATCGGCCTTCCGGAAGAGGTGGCCGGGCGGCCAGATACCGATTTTCTCGGAGTCGGGATAGACCGCTGCGCCCGGCTCACCCTTGTTCGAGAGGATCGCGACCCGCAGCGTCTCCTCCGTTCGGTTCGTCACCTTGTGCGCGCCGTCGGGGCCGTCCGGGAAGAAGACGCAGTCCCACGCCCGCAGCTCGTGCTCGCCGTCGGGCGTGCGCAA
>JALYLO010000362.1 GCA_030774175.1 Actinomycetota bacterium | reverse complement strand
GCTGTAAACGGCTTTGCAGGCCGCTGCCTAACCACTCGGCCAAGGCGCCGTGCGGCGGCATCCTAGCCGCGGCGGCGGGGACGTCTTTCGTGCCGAGCCGCAACCGCTATCCGACGACAGACTTTCGCTGCCTGAATACGGCGTATACAGTCGCCGGTACCTTGTCGTTGCAAGAGCGGAGCGCGACGAAGTTGGTCCAAGAGGCACGCGAGCGCTACGTCGCCCGGGGGATCTCCACGCCGCCGCTCGTCGTCGCACGGGCGGAGGGCGCCCGCATCTGGGACGCCGAGGGGCGCGAGTACGTCGATTTCGCCGGCGGCCTCGGCTGCGCAAACCTCGGCCACAACCTGCCGGCCGTCGTCGACGCGCTCCACAAGCAGGTCGACCGGTACCTGCACCAGT
Source organism: Actinomycetota bacterium (assembly GCA_030774175.1). The sequence continues at coordinate 3,011 of JALYLO010000362.1, read as the reverse complement.
GCTTCATGGTCGGGATGTACGAGCCGTACGTCGACGTCTGCCGACGGCTCGCCGAGCTCTCGCCGAACCGGGGTGCCGAACAGAAGTCGATCCTCCTGAGCTCGGGCGCGGAGGCGATCGAGAACGCGGTCAAGATCGCGCGCGTCGCGACCGGGCGTCCAGCGGTGCTCGTCTTCGACAACGCCTTCCACGGGCGCACGCTGCTCTCGATGACGATGACCGCGAAGGTCGTCCCCTACAAGGCCGGCTTCGGCCCGTTCGCACCCGAGGTCTACCGCACACCTGCGCCCTACCCGTTCCGTGGCGTCAGCGAAGACGACGCGGTTGCCCGCCTGAGCTACCTGTTCAAGGGTGAGGTCGACCCGCACTCGATCGCCTGCGCCGTGCTCGAGCCGGTGCAGGGCGAGGGCGGCTTCATCCCGATGACGCCCGGCTTCCCGAAGCGCCTACAGGAGGTGCTCGACCACTACGGGATCCTCTACGTGAACGACGAGGTGCAGAGCGGCTGCGGGCGCACCGGGCCTGTCTGGGCGATCGAGCACTACGGCGTCGAGCCCGACCTGACCGTCAGCGGGAAGACGCTCGGCGGCGGCCTGCCTCTGGCCGCCGTCACCGGCCGCGCCGAGATCGTCGACGCCGTTCCGCCCGGCGGGCTGGGCGGCACCTTCGGCGGCAACCCGCTCTCCTGCGCCGCCGCGATCGCGATTCTCGACGCCCTCGAAGCCAGCAGGCCGCGCGCCGAGCAGATCGGCGTCCGCCTCCACGAGCGCCTCACCGAGATGGCGCCCGCCGGCTCGGAGGTTCGCGGCCTCGGGCCGATGGTCGCGATCGAGCTGCCCGAGCGGACCGGCGAGGAGACCGCGCGCATCACCGCCGAGGCACGCGAGAAGGGCCTGCTGCTCCTCTCGTGCGGCCTCTACGGCAACGTGATCCGAATCCTCGTGCCGTTCTCGATCGGCGTGGCCGAGCTCGAGCAGGGGCTCGACATCCTGGAGAGCTGCCTTGGCCGCTGACGTCAGGGTCGAAGGGGCGCGAAAGACCTACGGCGACGTCGTCGCGGTCGACGACGTCGACCTCGAGGTCGCCGACGGAGAGTTCTTCACGCTGCTCGGCCCGTCGGGCTCGGGCAAGACGACGACGCTGCGCATCATCGCCGGCTTCGAGCAGCCGGACGCCGGCCGCGTGACGCTCGGGGGCGAGGACATCACGCGACGCCCGCCCTACGCCCGGGACGTCAACACCGTCTTCCAGGACTACGCACTGTTCCCGCACATGACCGTCGCCGAGAACGTCGGCTACGGCCTGAAGGTGAAAGGCGTGCCGCGCCGCGACCGGACGGAGCAGGTGACGGAGGTGCTGCGGATGGTGCGCCTCGAGGGCTACGGCGACCGCAAGCCCGTGCAGCTCTCGGGCGGGCAGCGCCAGCGCGTCGCGCTCGCGCGCTCGATCGTCAACCAGCCGAAGGTGCTGCTGCTCGACGAGCCGCTCGGCGCCCTCGACCTGAAGCTGCGCCAGGAGATGCAGGTGTTCCTGAAGGCGCTCCAGCAGAACCTCGGCATGACCTTCCTCTACGTCACCCACGACCAGGAGGAGGCGCTGACGATGAGCGACCACGTCGCCGTCTTCAACGAAGGCAGGATCGAGCAGGTCGGCACGCCCGGCGAGATCTACGAGCGCCCCGCGACGGAGTTCGTCGCCGGGTTCGTCGGCACGTCGAACATCCTCGAACGCGACGGCCGCCGCATCAGCGTGCGGCCTGAGCGGATCGAGCTGAACGGTACGGAGTCAAGGCAAGCAGTCGAGCCCGCCACGGTCGCGGACGTCGTCTTCGTCGGCGCGTTCACACGCTATCTAGTCGACACCGACGCCGGCGAGCGGCTGACGGTCGTCCGCCAGAACGACGGCTCGAGCCTTGCGCGCGGCACGCGCGTGCACCTGGGCTGGCGGGACGACGACGCCTATGAGATTCACCCCCCACTTCAGCAACCCCTTCAGGAGGTCAGATGACGAAGCGCATGTGGGCACTGGTCGCGATGCTCGCGGTCGGCCTCGCGTTCCCCGCCGCCGGTGTCACGAAGCAGCAGAGCGGCACACTGAACATGATCGCTTGGGAGGGCTACACCCAACCCCAGTGGGTCAAGCCGTTCACGGCCAGCACGGGGTGCAAGGTGCACGCCAAGTACGCCGGCTCGTCGGACGAGATGGTCACCCTGATGCGCTCCGGCGGCGGCGGCCAGTACGACCTGGTCTCCGCGTCCGGCGACGCGAGCCTGCGCCTGATCTACGGCAAGGATGTCCAGACGGTCGACCCGTCGAAGATCCCCGACTTCAAGAACTTCGGGAAGGCCTTCCAGTCGCCGCCGAACAACACGATCGACGGGAAGCACTACGGCATCTCGCTGCAGTGGGGCCCGAACACGCTCCTCTACAACACGAAGAAGGTGAGCCCGGCCCCGACGTCGTGGAGCTCGATCTACGACGCGAGGTACAAGGGCAAGGTCACGGTTCCCGACAACCCGATCCAGATCGCGGACACGGCGCTGTACCTGATGAAGCATCAACCCTCGCTCGGCATCACGGATCCGTACGAGCTGAACAAGGCCCAGTTCGCCGCGGCGATCAACCTGCTGATTAAGCAGAAGCCGCTGATCAAGAGGTACTGGGCGCTCGCCTCGGACGAGATCGACCTGTTCAAGAACGGCGACGCGGTGATCGGCGCATCCTGGCCGTACCAGACCAACACCCTGATCGCCGCGAAGGCGCCGGTCAAGGACATCGTGCCCTCCGAGGGCGCGACGGGCTGGCTGGACACCTGGATGGTGTCGGCGCACACGAAGAATCTCGACTGCGCCAACAAGTGGCTGTCCTGGATCTCGACGCCGAAGGTGCAGGCCGAGCAGGCCATCTACTTCGGAGAGACCCCGGTCAACTCGAAGGCGTGCGCGATCATGGACAAGCTGTCCAAGGGGTCGTGCGCGCAGTACCACGCCAACGCGCCGCTCAAGTACTTC
>JALYLO010000361.1 GCA_030774175.1 Actinomycetota bacterium | reverse complement strand
GCTCTGTATGCCTCGTTGGCCATCGCCGCTCCTCCTCCTCGCTCGTGGATCACTGCTCGTGGATCGCTGCTCTGGGTCGGTGATCACGGATCGCTGCTCATCGCTCCTCTGCTGGCGCGCCGGGTGAGCGCTCATCCGCCAGACGCCCGCGCTCCAGGTGCGCAGTCAGCGCGTTGTGCTCGTCCAGGTCGCAGAACGAGGGCTGCGGTCCGCCCAGCGCGTGCGCAGGCACAGCGGGCCGCTCGCAGCCTGGGTAGATGCACGTCTTCGCCGCGGTCTCACTCATCGGTCATCCAGCCCGAGGTGGTGTTGCCCCGGCTCGGGCCGTGCCCGCTCGGCATTGCGACCGAGCTGCCCGGGACCGGGGTGGCGCTCGCCCACGGCTCGGCCTCGTCGGCCGCCGGCTGGTGCCAGCGTGCGGCCGGCGAGTCTCGGCGGCCCCACGACTCCGCGCCGATCGCTGCGGCCACCTCGTCGAGAGCCTGGAAGCTGTGGCCGCTCACGAGCGCGTCGCAATGCGGCAGCGCAGCCACCATGCCGCCGGACTGGCCCGAGAAGCCGCCGGCGCTGACCCGCGGATTGACCCACACGATCCGGTGCGCCAGGCGCGCGAGGCGCTCCATCTCCCGCCCCACGAGCCCCGGGTCGCCGCGCTCCCAGCCGTCGGAGAGGATCACGATCACGGCGCCGCGCGCCATGCCGCGACGGCCGTGCCGGTCGTTGAACTCCTTCAGCGCGTCGCCGATCCGGGTGCCGCTCAACCAATCGGGCGCGGTGGCGGCGGCGCGCTGGATCGCGCGCTCCGGGTTGCGAGAAGCCAACGCGCGAGTGAGACGGGTCAGTCGCGTCGCGAAGACAAACGCCTCGGCGTTCGGCCCGGCGGCGGCGGCACAGGTCAGGAACTGGAGGTAGGCGCGCGCGTAGGGCTCCATCGAGCCGGAGATGTCGCACAGGAGCACGAGCCTCCGTGGGGCAATGCGGCGGCGGCGGCGCGCGAGGCGGATCGGATCACCCCCCGTGCGCAGGCTGGCGCGCAGGGTTCGCCGCAGGTCGATGCGCCCCGCGTGGCGTCCCTGCTCGTAGCGGCGCGTGCGCCGCAGCGGGGTTGCGAGCTCCAGGCGCGACATCAGCCGGTAGAGCTGCGCGAGCTCGTGCGGCTCGAGCGCGTCGAAGCTCTTGCGCCCCAGCAGCTCCTCGTCGCTCGCCAGCGCCAGCGGCACCTCGACCTCAACGCCGTCCTCGTCGTCTTGGCTCGCGCGCGCAGGTGACGACGACACGTTCGTTCCCGGATCCTGCCCGGCCAAGTCCCCGGGCGATGCCTGGTGCTCGGACGTCGGGCGGTCGTCGGGCGGCGAGGCCACGGTCTGCGCGTCTTCGGACTCGAAATCGTCTCCTTGCGTGCGACTTCCGAACACCGCAGAGAACACCTCGTCGAACGCCTTGACGTGCACCGGATCGGACACGAACACAGCGCGCGCAGTCCAGTACAGCCGCCGGCGCGCGACCGGCCGGACGAGCGTGAGCGCCCGCGCAAAATCGGCCGTGCGCCCGGGGGTCATGGGCACACCGCGCTCGTGCAATCGCCGGCTCAGGGCAGCCGCGAGCGGTGGCAGGTCGAGGGTGATCGTCTCGACCCCGAACACCCCGTCGGACACACCCGCGTCAGTCATCGGCGCGCACGAGCTGCTCGAGGCCGGCCGCGCGGATCACCTCTTGATCCTCGCTGTACTTCAGCACCGACCCGAGCGTGCGGTCGACCGCTCGAGCGTCGAGGCGCTCGACCCCGAGCAGGCTCAGAGCCGCCAACCAGTCGATCGCCTCGGCGACGCCCGGCGGCTTCTGAACGTCGCTGTCGCGCATGCGCGAGACGGCGTTTGCGACCTGCACCGCCAGGGTCTCCGACGCGCCCTTGACGCGGCGGCGCACGATCTCCACCTCACGTTGCGGGGTCGGGTATGGGATCCAGTGGTAGAGGCAGCGGCGCTTGACAGCGTCGTGCAGGTCGCGCGTCCGGTTGGAGGTCAGCACGATAATCGGCGGATGCGTGGCTCGGATCGTGCCGATCTCCGGGATCGTCACGCTGGCGTCGGCGAGCAACTCGAGCAGGAACGCTTCGAAGTCGTCGTCGGCACGGTCGATCTCGTCGATCAGCAGCACCGCCGGTCGCGGGCCGGGGTGCTCGAGCGCACGCAGGAGCGGGCGGCGGATCAGGTAGTCCGGGCCGAAGAGCTCCTCTTCGCCGAGCGTCGAACCGCCGGCGTCGGCGAGGCGGATGCTCAGGAGCTGGCGCGGGTAGTTCCACTCGTAGAGCGCCTCCACCGCGTCGATCCCCTCGTAGCACTGGAGGCGGATCAGTGGCGTGTCCAGCACGACCGCCAGCGACTTGGCCGCCTCGGTCTTGCCGACGCCCGCCTCGCCCTCGAGCAACAGGGGCTGCGGCAGGCGGACGCTCAGGAACATCGACGTCGCGAGGCCCTCGTCGACGAGGTAGTCGACGTCGGCGAGACGCCGGGCGAGCGTCTCGATGTCGGGCACGAGCCGGCGGATCTCGCCGGCCGCTTCGCCCGTGACCTCGCGCGGAGTCATGCACCCAGCGCGAGGCCGGTCACGAAGGGATCACTCTGCGGCGAGTACATGCTCGTGTTGCGCCTGGAACGTGGCCCTGCAGCCCTCGCAGCAGAAGTAGACCGTCTCGCCGTCGACGTCCAGCGACGGCGTGCCGGAGAGGGCAGCGACCGTCATCCCGCAGATCGGGTCGACCGCGATCGTCGGCGGGGTGGAGCTGGGGTCGCTCGCCGCAGCGGGGACGCTTGCGTGGTCGGGCGCAGCGGCGCGTTCGCCACGGCGAACTGCGACGATCTTCGCGAGGATCGACAGCGCGATCTCAGCGGGAGTGCGGGCGCCGATGTCCATCCCGGCGGGCACGTCGATCAGCTCGAGGTGCTCGTCGGGAACCCCATCGGCACGCAGCTCCGCGATCACGCCGGCGCCGCGCTTGCCGCTGGCCACGAGGCCGATGTACGGCACGCCCGTCTCGAGCCCGCGCCGGAGCGTGTGAAGCTCGTCTCGCCCGTGCGCAGCGACGACGAGCGCGAGATCGCCGGGCGACGGATCGGGGGCCCCTCCGTCCACGGGGACGAGGTCGAGCCCGAGCTCCGCGCCCAGCGACAGGACCGCGGCCGCGATCGGCGTGTCGCCTACGACCAGGACGCGCGGCGCCGGAAGCACCGGCTCGAGGAAGATCTCGATCGCGCCGCCGGACAGGCACGTGTTCTGGGCCGTCACGGCTCCCTCCTCGATCGGGACCTCCCGCCCGGTGCGGGGGTCTTCACCAACTGGTCCGTCGGGAACGATTCGCAACAGCAGCGCCTCCTCGGTCTCGATCGCCTTCAAGGCATACACGCGCACGCTTTGCTGTGCGCACACACCGCCTACGAACCCCTCGATCGTGCCGTCGCCGAGCACGAGCGCGACGTCTCCCGCCTTGACGCTCGTCGGACGCTGCGCGCGTACGACCGTGGCGGTCACGAACGCCGTGCCCTGGGCGGCGAGCTCCTGCACTCGCCGCACCACGGCGGCGGTCATCATTGTGGCGGCTCGGGGCGTCCCTGCATCGCCGCCCAGACACGGGCCGGGGTGCAGGGCATGTCGATGTGGTCGACGCCGTGCGTGGAGTGCAGCGCGTCGATGACCGCGTTCACGATCGCCGGCGGCGACCCGACGTTCGGCGACTCGCCGACGCCCTTGGCCCCGAGCGGGTGGTGCGGGCACGGCGTGACCGTTTCGCCGAGCTCGAAGTCGGGACATTCGAGCGCGGTCGGGATGAGGTAGTCCATGAACGACGAGTTGAGGCAGTTGCCCTCCTCGTCGAACGTGATCACCTCCATCAGCGCGATGCCGACGCCCTCGGCGAGGCCGCCGTGGATCTGGCCGTCGACGATCATCGGGTTGATGCGCACGCCGCAGTCGTCGACCGCGATGAGGCGCCTGACGGTGACATGGCCGGTGT
>JALYLO010000360.1 GCA_030774175.1 Actinomycetota bacterium | reverse complement strand
ACGCGGCAGGACGCCGAGCACGGGGTCGGCGGCACCGGCGTCGGTGAGCTCCGTCGCGTAGAAGCCGGCGAGCATCGTTCCGACGGGCTCGACCGCGGCGCCGAGCGCATGCGCCAACGTCTGGGCGCCGAGGCAGACGCCGAGCAGCGGCCTTCCCTCGCCCACCCAGCGCCGCAGCGCGATGTACTCCTCCCGTAGCCACGGATGCTCGAGCTCCTCGCCGACGTTCTGGTCGCCGCCGAACACCAGCACTGCGTCGGCGCCCTCGGGCGGTGCGCCCTGGAGCCGGATGTCCCACTCGACGAGCTCGTGCCCCTCTTCGACAACGACGTCGCCGAAGAGCTCCGGCCCGACGAGCGGGCCGTGGGTGATGGCGAGGACGCGCATCAGGCGGTCGGGATCTTCTCCTCGTCGAGCAGCTTGCGCAGCAGCTGCGCGCCGGCGGGCGCCTGGGCCACGCCGTTCGTCTGGTTGTTGTTGTTGAAGAAGGCGTACGACTGCTCCGAAGCGTTCGCGAGCTCCCGCAGCGGGCCGACCCACTCGCGCAGCTCGTCCTCGCCGTAGAGGTGGTCGAATCGCTGCGCTGCCGAGCCGCCGCGCACGTTCCATGTGCCGGCGTTGCGGCCGTGGAAGCGGACGTAGGAGGTCGGCGAGGTGACCGCGACCATCGTCAGCGGCACGTTCGCCGCCTCGACCTTCGGCGCGTCCACCACGACCCACGCGATCCGGCGTTCCTCGAGCCACCGAAGCAGCTCGTCGCGAATCTCCTCCGCATACCACGACCGGTGCCGTGGCTCGAAGAGCATCAGGTCGTCTCCCAGCTGGTCGTTCGCCCATTCGAGGTAGTCGAGCGACGACGGCTTCCACACGACGTACGGCGGCATCTGGAAGAGGATCCCGCCCAGCTTGCCAGCGTCGCGCAGCGGCACGAGCGCGCTCAGGAACTCGCGGAAGACGCCGGCACGCAGGTCGCGCGGCGGACGGTCGACACGGCCGCGGGCATCGACCGGGAGCCCTTCGCGGAGGTCGGGCGGCACCTGCTCGAGCTTCACCGGATGGCGCGTCATCAGCCCGAAGGCCTTCACGTGCATCACGAATCCCTCGGGCGTGCGGTCGGCCCAGCCGCGCACCATCTGCTCGCTCGGCACGCGGTAGTAGGTCGAGTCGACCTCTACCGTCGAGAACCGCTCGGAGTAGTACACGAGGCGCTCCTTCGGGGGGATTCCCGGCGGATACCAGTGCTTCGCGAGCGCGTCGTCGGCCCACGAGCAGGTGCCGATGCGGACGGGCGCGGCCATCGGCGCAGCATACGAAGAGGGGCCCAGGCTCTTGCTAGTGAGTCGCGGGCCCCTCCTCGAAGTGCTTGCGCTGGCGCCTAGCGCCTGTAGCCGACGACGACAGTCGAGGCCTTGATGGTGTCGCCGCCGACGGTCGCGTCGACACACGGGAGGCCACCGAAGATCGCACTCTTCGTGCACGCCACGGCGCCGAGATCGCTGTAGAACAGGTCGGCCGCCGTTGCGGTCTGACCCGTCGGCACCGACGCATCGTGGTTCACGAGCGCGGTCGAGGTCACCGTCGCCGACTTGCCGGCGGCGAGGATGAACGAGCCTGACGCACCACCGACCTTCTTGCCGGCCGCGGTCGTCGTGATCGAAACGCTGGTGGGGGCGGCGCCGTTGGCGTCGACCGTCGCGGAGAACTTCACCTGTGTCCGGATGACCTTGATCCTGACCCTCTTGCCATTCCGACGAACCGTGCGGTACGTCGTCAGCTTCTTCTTCGTGATGGTCTGGCTGACCTGGGTCGGGATGTGCACGATCGACTGCGTCTCGACGCTTCCTGCCGCGTTGGGCACTCCGATCGCAGGCGTATACGGCGTCCAGAGGGATGTCCAGCGATAGTCACCGGTTGCGGCCGGCTTCGTGATCGCGGATGCGGTGAACGTCGCTGACAACAGTTTCGCGCCGAATGTCGCCCGGTTCGGATTCGAGCTCGGCACATCCGGAGGCGGCAGGCAGACCTGGAGCTTCGCCTGGAAACCGGAGGCGGCCTCCGGAGCGGAGACCGGGAGCACGAACAACGGGACATCGAGCGTCTGGCCTGCGGCTGTCAGACGTAGGTCCCATGTTTGCGATTGGGCTGCACCCTGGAGGCAAGCAGCGGCGGCCGCCTTTTGGCTTGCGGTGAGCGTGTTCGGATCGACGGCGAGCAGTGAGCCGGTCAGCGGGAGAATGGCCCCGCCGAGATCAGCCGCGGAAGCGGTCGCCGTCACGGCGCCGAGATTTGAGCCGGCCGCCGGCGTTGCGATCTGGTACCCGTTCGGGATGTAGAACAGCGCCCGAAAAGTCGGGTCGTCGGTGTTCGCAACGACCACGCCGATGCGTGCCGTCCCGGTCGGGGTGGACGAAACGATCAGCTTCGGTGCGAATGACGCAAACGCGGTGCTTGCGAAGCCAAGCGCAGAGAGTGCCGCGACTGCGAAGACCGCGAGGCGAATAGTCCTTCTCATTGTTGTCCCTTCCTGATTGGTACCGACGATGTGATCAGTCGATGGACCGGGGGGTCAAGTCGAATCTGACCGTTCGCGGGCGGACGCAAACGCGACCGCTCCAGAAGAACCGTACTTCTCTCAGCGCGCGGCTGAGAGCGGAGCCGTCGCCACCCAGTGGGTGCGGTCGTAACGCACGAGCTGCGCCTTCGAGATCGGGTAGTAGTCGGTCGGGGTCGTGACGATCTTGATTCCCGGGCGCATGAACGGGTTCACCTCGTTCAGGTGCGTCGCGGCCTTCAGCAGCGAGGCGCGGGTCGGGCTCTTGCCTGCCTGCCTCAGCGCGTCGACCATCGTGAAGGCGACGCCCATCCCGTAGAAGTTGTAGACGTCCTCCGCCTTCGCGCCCGGCGCGTACCGCTTCAGGATCGAGTGGTAAAGTGCAACCACCGGGTCCTTTGCCCAGACCTTGTCGGTGGGGTCCTTGACGAACGCGATCGAGAGCGAGCCGTTTGCCTCCTGCGCGGCGTTCGCCCGCACGATGTCCATCACGTTCGGCGAGATACAGATCGAGCTGACGTAGATCTTCGGATGCCAGCCGAACTTGTGCGCGGCCAGGTAAGCGAGGATCGCGTACTGCGGCGTCACGTTGAGCACGAGGACGTTTGCGCCCGAGGCGTGCAGCGTCGACATCTGGGAGTCGATCGAGGTGTCTGTCGGCTGGTAGGCCTGCGTCGCGGCGATCGAGCCCGCCTGCGCGCCGAGGCCCTTCTTCAGGCCGGTGGTCATGTCCTTGCCGAAGTCCGAGTCCTCGTAGAGCACAGCCACCTTGGGGCTCGCGGTCGCGGCGATCGAGCGTCCGTAGATGACGCCCTCCGCACGGAAGCTCGGCAGGTAGCCGATCGTCCACGGGTGACCCTTGAAGTCGTCGCCGATCTTCGCGGTGCCCGTGCCGCCGAAGAGCTGCGGGACTCGGGCGGCGTTCAGGTAGTCGCGGATCGCGAGGTTGTTCTCGGTGCCAACGGTGTTGAAGACGGCGAAGACATGGTCCCGCTCGACGAGTTGACGCGTGAGCTGCACCGTTTTCGCGGGGTCGTAGCCATCGTCGAGATAGACGTACTTAACCTTCCGCCCGTTGACGCCGCCGTGAGCGTTGACGTAGGAGAAGTACGCGTCGGCTCCCCGGCCGACCGAGCCGAAGAGCGCAGCCGGGCCTGTGATCGGCACGGTGCCGCCGATCGTGATCGTGCTCGAGGACACGCCGGGCGCGCCCCCTGCGAGCGCGGCCGGGGCGAGGCAGCACGCGAGCGCGAGCAGGCCGAGCGCGCGCCTCATCCGCTGACGGGCTTCGTCAGCGTCTGGAGCATGAGGGACGCTGGACCGAGCGAGATCGAGCCCAGCGCGCCGAAGCCGAGGTAGGCGAGGTCGGGACCGCCGTCGCCGCCGAAGCGAACCGTCAGCCGCGTCCCCTTTGACAGGTATTGCACGTAGTTCGCGAGGCGGATCGTCTGCAGCCCGACCTTTGGCTTGATCGCGCCGTGGCTGATCACGCGGTTGCCCGCGAGCACAACCGCGACGAGCCGCGGATAGTTGGTGACCTTGCGCACCTGCACTTTCAGAATCGAGACCCCGAAGGTCTCGAGGCTCCCCTGGAACCGAGGTCCAACGCGTTGAAGCGACGTGCCGCGGAAGCCGACGCCGACGTCCTTGGTCGGCGGGATGCCGCCGAAGGAGGTGCGTCCGCTTCCCGTGGCGGCGGCGATCGTCACGGGCTTCGATTTGTCGATCCCGTTCGGCATGCCCTTCAGGTAGTGGTCGTACCACGCGAGGCCCTGGGCGAGCACGTAGGCGTAGTCGGGGCCGGGGAAGGTCGACGGCGGATGGCCGAACTGGCCGATGTACAGGTGCTTCGGCCCTTTGATCCGGGCGTAGCCGCTCTCGGCCTGCGTCACGTCGAACGCGTAGTCGACGCGGCCCTGGAACATGTAGACCGGCGTCGTGATGGTCGAGAGCTTCGTCAGCGCCGAGCGCGGCGTGGTGATCGCCTTGATCGCGGGCAGGTCGAGCGACTGGACAGCGTCCGTCTCGTACTGCGTGATCAGCGGTGACCGGGCGGCAACCGCGTGTGCGAACCCGGCGACGATCCCCGACCGCGCGATGTCCTGTGGCCAGAGCGCGCTGTACAGGTCGGTCCAGGTCTCGACGACCTCCGCAGCCTTGTACGGGATCCCGGCGACGAGGCCGTTCCAGACCTGGCCGCCGCCGTAGGAGATGCCCCACGCGCCGATCCGGCTGTCGCTCACCTGAGGCAGTCCCGCGAAATACGCCTCCATCGACCGCTCGTCCGAGGTCTCGCTCGGGCCTGCGAGCTCGAGGTTGCCGGTCGAGGTGCCGCTGCCGCGATCGGAGTACGCAAGCGCCGCGTAGCCGTGCGAGACGAAGATCGCCGCGACCGGGGCCATGTCGTCCTTCGAGCCGCCGAGGCCGTGTAGGACGACGACGCCAGGCCACCCACCGGCCGGCGCCGCGCCCTCCGGAACGTAGAAATCGTAGGCGATCGACGTGCCGTCAGCCATCGTTCGCGTCCCGGTCTGCTTGCTGAACGCCTGCGCCGGCGCTGCCCACAGGAGCGCCGCCGCAACGGCGATCAGGACTCGTCTCACCGCGCCAGCCTAGCCCGCCTCCTACAATCGCGCCATGCCCGACATGCGCCCGATCGGCGTCTTCGACTCGGGTGTCGGCGGCCTCACCGTCCTGCACGAGTGCCTGGTCACGATGCCGAACGAGGACTTCGTCTACCTCGGCGACCATGCGCGCCTGCCGTACGGCCCGCGCAGCCGCGGCGAGGTTCGGCGCTTCGCGCACGAGATCGGCGTCTACCTCGAGCGCCAGGGCGTCAAGATGGTCGTCGTCGCGTGCAACACCGCCACGTCGGTGGCGCTCCCCGACTTGCAGGAGCAGCTGTCGGTGCCGGTCGTGAGCGTGATCGTGCCCGAGGCGCATGCCGCGGTGCAGGCGACCCGCAATCGGCACATCGGGCTGCTCGGCACCGAGCTCACGGTTGCGAGCGGGCGGTACGAGTCGCTCGTGCACACCCTCGACGCGGGCGCGCGCGTCACGGCGGTCGCCTGCCCGAAGCTCGTACCGCTGATCGAAGCGGGCGACACGTTCAGCGACGACCTGATCGCCGCGGTGCGCAGGTACGCCGAGCCCCTCAAGGACGCGGGCTGCGACACGGTGATCCTGGGCTGCACCCACTACCCGCTGCTTCGTCCCGTCTTCCAGCGCACGTTCGGCCGCGACGTGACCCTCGTGTTCTCGGCCGACGAGACGGCCCGCGAAGTCGCCGAGACGCTTGCGCGCAAGGGCTTCGACAACGATGCGGCGCGCGAGGGCAGCTACCGCTTCCTCACGACCGGGGATCCGGAACTCTTCCGCACACTCGGCGAGCGATTCCTGCAACTACCACTCGGCGACGTCGAGCGCGTCGAGGTGGCGGAGCTGGAGGCGGTCGCATGAGCTCGGGCGGGGGCGAAAGGCGGTCGAGGAGGTGAGGAACGACGGGCGGAAGGCTGATCAGCTGAGGCCGGTGCTCGCGGACGCGAGCTTCCTGGAGCAGCCGCACGGTGCCGTGCTCTGGTCGCAGGGAAAGACTCGGGTGCTCTGCACGGCGTCGGTGCAGGAACGCGTGCCGCGCTGGCTCAACCGCTCGGGCCGCGGCTGGCTTACCGCGGAGTACTCGCTGCTTCCCGCATCGACCGGTGAGCGCACCGACCGCGAGGCGGCGCGCGGCAAGCAGGGCGGCCGAACCGTCGAGATCCAGCGGCTGATCGGCCGCGCACTGCGCGGCGTCGTCGACTTCCAGGCGCTCGGCGAGCGCACGGTCTACGTCGACTGCGACGTGCTCCAGGCGGACGGCGGCACGCGCTGCGCCGCCGTCACCGGCGCCTACGTCGCCGCGCAGCGCGCGCTCGACCGCTTCGGCCTCTCCAAGGCGCTGACCGGATCCGTCGCCGCGGTCTCCGTCGGGGTCGTCGACGGGGAGTCGCTGCTCGATCTCGACTACTCCGAGGACTCGATCGCCGACGTCGACCTGAACGTCGTCATGACCGCCGACGGCCTCCTCGTCGAGGTGCAAGCGACCGCCGAGAAGGTCCCGTTCGACCGTTTCCGGCTGGATGGGCTGCTCGACCTGGCCGCGATGGGGATCGAGGATCTGCTGGTCTTCCAGGAGGAGGCGATCGCCGCACCTCGCGAGTAGCCTCCCCGCCGGTGGCGGCGATGAAGGCGACGATCTGCTCCGGGAACCCGCACAAGCTCGAGGAGCTCCAGCCGCTCTTCCCTTCCTGGGAGCTCGACCTGCTCGCCCGGCGCGACTTCCCACCCGAGGACGGTGCGACCTACGCCGACAACGCGCGGATCAAGGCGCGCTTCGGGCGTCTCACCGGCGCCGCCGACCGCTGGATGGTGGCGGACGACTCGGGGCTCGAGGTGTCGGCGCTCGGGGACGGGCCCGCAGTGCAGACGGCCCGCTGGGCCGAAGGCCGGCACGTCGAGCGGCTCCTCAACGCGCTCGAGGGCGCGGGCGACCGGCGCGCCCGGTACGTCTGCGAACTCGTCGCGCTGTCACCCGAGGGCGAGGAACGCCGCGGCACAGGTGTGCTGCGCGGCTCGGTCGCGATCGAGCCGGCGGGCACCGAGGGCTTCGGCTTCGACCCCGTCTTCGTCCCGCTCGGCGAATCGCGCAGCGTTGCCGAGCTCGGCGACGGGTGGAAGGCGGCGCACTCGCACCGCGCGCTTGCCGCGCGGGCGCTGCTCGAGGCGGTGGAGTTCGGGGTCAGCGGGGCCGGAACGGACTAATGCATCGCCCGGTGTTAATCGCACTACTCGGCCGGCTTCGCGGCCCCGACGTCACCGCCCCTGACGATCCCCCCAGACGCTGGTAGGCCTGACGTCTCTCTGCTGTCGGTCGCGAGCGCGCGATTTCCGCGCCACCAGTTCACCTCGGCGCCGAGCACGATCACGTTCGCCATCACGTACAGCCAGACGAGCAGCACGGCCGGGCCCGAGAGCGTCTGGAGTACCGGGTTGTGTTTCGAGATGTCGACGTAAACCGGCAGCACCTGGAAGCTCGCTTCGAGTGTGATCGCCGCCGCCACGGCACCGGGAAGCACCTCGCGGAGCGTCAGGTCGACATTCGTCAGTACGTAGTAGGCCGACGAGAGGAAGACGAACAGGCCGACCGTCGAGACCGCGATCGCGATCACGCGAGCGGTCACGTCGTTGCCCTCGAAGCCTGCGTACCGCTTGAGGATCTCCTGGCCGACCGAGCCGATCACGAGCGACACGAACAGGGTCACGAGCGAGCCGACCATCATCATCGTCGCCAGCGCCTTGCCGTGCAGGAACCCCCGGTTGGGGCGGCCGTAGACGATGTTGAACGCGCTCTCGAGCACGCTGAAGAACGAGAGCGACGACCAGAGCAGGAACGCGCCGCCGACGATCCCGAGTGCGGTCGCGTTTGCCTGGATCGCGCGCACGGCCCTGAGGATCGAGTCGACCGACGTGCGCGGGAACGTGTTCGTCAGCTGCTTCACGAAGAACGATCCCTCGTCGGCCTGGTGCACGAGCCCGAGCAGCGCCAGCGCGAGGAAGAGCATCGGCACGAAGGAGAGGAGCGCGAAGTACGCGATCATCGCCGCGAGGTGGGTGCCCCGGTCGGCGAAGAACTTGCTCAGGACTCGCCTCACGGCCGCCAGTATGCTCGCCCTCGTGGACGCAGCCCAGGCGATTGCCGACCTGAGAGAGATCTCGCCGCAGGTGCGCGACGTCGTCGCCGTCGGCGCCGACGGCTCGCCGGTGGGGTCGAACCTTCC
>JALYLO010000359.1 GCA_030774175.1 Actinomycetota bacterium | reverse complement strand
GCCTTCTCGAACTCCTGGTTCTCGATCGAGGCTTCCTTGTCTTTGCGGACCTTTTCGATCTCCTCCTCGAGCTCGCGGTAGCGCGGAGGCGCGGTCATCGTCTTGATGCGCATGCGCGACGCGGCCTCGTCGATCAGGTCGATCGCCTTGTCGGGCAGCTGGCGGTCCTGGATGTAGCGATCGGCCAGCGCTGCGGCCGCATCGAGCGCCTCGTCGGTGATCTTGCACCGGTGATGCGCTTCGTAGCGATCGCGGAGCCCGCGCAGGATCTGCACGGTGTCGTCGGTCGTCGGCTCCTCGACGCGGATCTGCTGGAAACGCCGCTCGAGTGCGGCGTCCCGCTCCAGGTACTTGCGGTACTCGTCGAGCGTCGTGGCGCCGATCGTCTGCAGCTCGCCTCGGGCAAGCGCCGGCTTCAGGATCGACGCCGCGTCGATGGCACCTTCGGCCGCGCCTGCGCCGACGAGATTGTGGAGCTCGTCGATGAACAGGATGATGTCGCCGCGCTGGGTGATCTCCTTCATCACCTTCTTCAGGCGCTCCTCGAACTCACCCCGGTACTTCGAGCCCGCGACCAGCGCCGCGAGATCGAGACTGTAGATCTGCTTGCCCTTCAGGATGTCAGGCACCTGGTTGTTGGCGATCCGCTGGGCGAGCCCTTCGACGACGGCGGTCTTGCCGACGCCGGGCTGCCCGATCAGCACCGGGTTGTTCTTGGTGCGGCGCGACAGGATCTGCATGATCCGCTCGATCTCCGTCTGGCGACCGACAACCGGGTCGAGCTTGCCCTCGGAGGCGAGCTTCGTGAAGTTCCGGCCGAACTGGTCGAGCAGCTTCGAGCTCTTGCCCTTCTCGCTGGGGGTGCCCGCAGCGCCGCCCTGCCGCCGCCCGGGACCGGAGAGCATGCGGATGATCTCGTTGCGGATCTTCTCGGCGTCGGCGTCGAAGTCGAGCAGGATGCGAGCCGCAACTCCTTCGTTCTCGCGCACGAGGCCGAGCAGGATGTGCTCGGTGCCGATGTAGTTGTGACCCAGCGAGAGCGCCTCGCGCAGTGCCAGCTCGAGCACCTTCTTCGCGCGCGGGGTGAACGGAATCTGGCCGGTCGTGACCTCGTCACCCTGGCCGACGATGCGGGCGACCTGCGCGCGCACCTCCTCGACGGTGATGTCGAGCGACTCGAGCACGCGCGCGGCGAGGCCCTCTTCCTCGCGCAGCAGGCCGAGCAGGATGTGTTCCGTGCCGATGTAGTTGTGCTTGAGCGCCCGGGCCTCATCCTGTGCGAGGACGACGACCTGGCGCGCCCGTTCTGTGAATCTCTCGAACACTCAGTAGCCTTTCTTCCGCCTGACCAGCGGTGCAGACCGGTTGCTCTCCATCCGAGGAGCACATCGTACTCTCCCTCGCGGGGGCGGTGACGGGACCCCCCAGTTGAGGGATTCGCTTTCGGCCTGCAGCGCCCTGCCGAGAGACTCAGGAACCAGGTTCAGGTCGCTGCGCCGGGAACAGGATCACGTCACGAATCGAATCCTTGCCGGTGAGCACCATCGCGAGGCGGTCGATCCCGAGCCCGCAGCCGCCGGTCGGCGGCATCCCGTACGAAAGGGCATCGACGTACTCCGGATCGCCCTGCTCCGCCTCGATGTTGCCGCCGGCGACTTCGGCCGCCTGCATCGCGAAGCGCTGCGCCTGCTCCTCGGCGTCGTTCAGCTCGGTGAACGCGTTGCCGAGCTCCATGCCGCCGACGTAGTACTCGAACCGCTCCACGACCTCCGGGTCGTCGTCGGTCACGCGGGCGAAGGGCGAGAGCTCGATCGGGTAGTCGTAAAGGATCGTCGGGTGGACGAGCCGCGGCTCGACGTAGGCGGTGATCGCCTTGTCCACGAGCTGCGCCCACGTCTTGTCCTGCGACACGTCGACGCCGCGCGCAGAGAGCCGCTGCTTCAGGTCGTGGTAGTCCTTCGTCCAGAGGTCGAACTCCTTCAGCTCGTCGATCAGCTTGACGCGCCGCCAGGGCGCCTTCAGGTCGACCTCGTTGCCCTTGAAGGTCGTGATCGTGGTGCCGAGCGTCTCGCGGGCGACGGACTCGACCAGGTTCTCGGTGCGCGTCATCGTGTCCCGGTAGTCGGCATACGCCTCGTACCACTCGAGCATCGTGAACTCAGGGTTGCGCTTGTAGTTGACGCCCTCGTTGCGGAAGTCCTTGCCGAGCTCGTACACGCGCTCGAGCCCGCCGACGATCAGCCGCTTCAGGTAGAGCTCGGTCGCGATCCGGAGATAGAGGTCCATGTCGAGCACGTTGTGGTGGGTGACGAACGGCTCTGCGAACGCGCCGCCGTAACGAGGCTGGAGGATCGGCGTCTCGACCTCGATGAAGCCGTCCTCGTCGAGGAACCGTCGCACGGCGCTGACGATGCGCGTCCGCAGCACGAAGTCCGCGCGAGTCTCCTCGTTCATCAGCAGGTCGAGGTACCGGCGGCGATAACGCTGCTCGACGTCGGTGAGCCCGTGGAACGTATCGGGCAGGGGAGCCCGGATCCGCGAGAGGAGGATCAGCTCGTCGACGATCAGCGAGGGCTCACCACGGCGGCTCTTCGTGGGCCTGCCGATCGCGCCGACGACGTCCCCGAGGTGAACGTCGACCTCGCCCGTGCGAAGGGCCGGGCAGAGCAGCTGGATACGGCCGCTGCGGTCGACGAGGTCGAGGAAGACGAGCTTTCCCAGATCGCGCCGCGCCAGCACGCGGCCCGCGAGCCGGCGCTCGTCGGCGCCCTCGGCGCCGATCTCCAGCGCGTCGGCCTCGCCGCGGACGCGCAGGATCTCATCCCGGTCCGGGAACCTCTTCGGCGTCGAGCTCACGGCGTCTTGACCATAGCCCAGGCCCGCGGCCCTCCTCGAGGCGTGTCCTCCTCGAGGACGACGGCGAATCCGTGCCCCTCGTAGAACCGCAGGTTGGTCTCGTTGTTCGTCAGGAGAACCGTCGTCAGGCCGTCGCGCGACGCGGCCTCGACGCCCGGGGCGAGCAGCGCCGAGCCGATACCCTCCCGCTGCGCATCCGGGTCGACTCCGATGCCGGCCAGGTACCAGTGCGGCCCGGGCTCCGCTTTCGCGCGCAGCGCCTCCACCGCGCGGCCGTAGGCAAGGAACGGCCCTGTTGCCGCGCCGAGGCGAAACGGGGTCGCGACCAGCGCGCGCAGCGCGG
>JALYLO010000358.1 GCA_030774175.1 Actinomycetota bacterium | reverse complement strand
ACATGTTGCAGACCGTCATCCGGCCTTCCATCGTCAGTGCCTGGATCGCCGGGCCGGTGTACTCCAGCACGTGCCCCTGGCCGCCCGCGACGCCGATCTGGCCGATCGCCGCGAGGACCATGTCCTTCGCGGAGAGACCGAACGGCAGCTCGCCCTCGAGGGCGACCCGCATCGTCTTCGGCAGGAACTGCGGCAGCGTCTGCGTCGCGAGCACGTGCTCGACCTCCGAGGTGCCGACGCCGAACGCGAGCGCGCCGAACGCGCCGTGCGTCGAGGTGTGGCTATCGCCGCACACGATCGTCATCCCGGGCTGCGTCAAGCCGAGCTCCGGGCCGATCACGTGCACGATCCCCTCGCGCCCACTGCCGGTTGCAAGCAGCCGGACGCCGAACTCGTCGCAGTTGGCGCGGAGCGCCTCGAGTTGCGCGCGGGCCAGCGGGTCGGTGATCGGCCCGTCGACCGTCGGAACGTTGTGATCCATCGTCGCGACCGTCAGATCGGGCCTCCGGACGGGCCTCCCATTCGCCCGCAGCCCCTCGAAGGCCTGCGGGCTCGTCACCTCGTGCACGAGATGGAGGTCGACGTAAAGGAGGGACGGGGTACCGGGCGCGGCGGCGACCACATGCGCGTCCCAGATCTTGCGGAAGAGCGTGCGCGCGCTCATCTAGCGCTCGCGCTCGGCCGCGTAGGAGCCGAAGAGGCGAACCTCGCGGGTGACCGCGCGGAGCTCGGCGAGCGCCGGGCGGACGCTCGGGTCGAGCACGTTCCCATCGAGCACCGCGTCGAAACGGTAGCGCCACGGCGAGTTCGGGAGCGGGCGCGAGACGAGTTGCACCAGGTTCACGCCGTGCCGCGCGAGCGGCTCGAGCGCACGCACCAGCGCGCCCGGGCGATGGTCGGTGACGAACGACAGGGCCGTGCGCCAGCCTTCGCCGCCCGTCACCACGGTGTACGGCGCGAGGGCGACGAACCGCGTGAACGCGCCGGGATGGTCGCCGACGTCATCGAGCAGCACGTCGAGCCCGTAGGCGCGGGCCGCCTCGATGCTCGCCAGCGCGACCTGGGCGGGATCGCCGTCGGCCGCCACTTCGCGCGCCGCATCGGCGGTCGTCGCCGAGGGCACCAGGCGGACGTCGTGCTGCGCGAGCAGCCCGCGGCATTGCTCGAACGCGGCCGGGTGGGAGCGCACGGCGCGCGAGCGCTCGAGGCTTGCACCGGGCAGCCCGACGAGGCAGTGGCGGATCGCGAGCGTCGCCTCGCGAATGATCGACAGCGGCGCGCGGTAGAGCAGGTCGTGGGTCTCGGCGATCGGGCCGACGAGCGAGCTCTCGATCGGCAGCACGCCGAGCGTCACCTCCGACGCTGAAGCGGCGGCGACGACCGCGGTGAAGCTCGGCAGGTCGATGAGCGCGGCGTCGGGGCAGAGCACCGAGGCCGCGGCATCGCTGTGACTCCCGGGCGGACCCGGATACGCGGCGGTGACGCTCACCGGGCCCCGAAGCCGAGGCGGACGGGCAGGCCGCAGCGAGCGCAGAAGGTGCGCGCAGCGCCCTTTCGCGTCGCCCGCGCCTGAGGGATCGGCGCCGCGCAGGCGCAGAGGCTCGGCGGCGGCTGCGGCCAGACCTCCGGCACGAAGTCCGGGGCGATCACACTGCGGTCTTCCATGTCTCTTCCTGTCGCGAGAGCCGTCGCTCGAGCGACGCAAGAACCGCATCCCCGAAGCGACCGGTGGTTGCGTCGCCGCCCACGTCGGGCGTGGGATCGGAGACGAGTGCGTCGTCGACCGCCGCGACGAGCGCAGCAGCGAGGTCGGCGCGCTCGAGCGCGTGATCGAGCAGCAGCGCGAGCGAGCGCAGCATGGCGGTCGGGTTGGCGGTACCGCGGCCGGCGAGGTCGGGGGCCGATCCGTGCACGGGCTCGAAGATCCCCGGGCCGCCGTCGCCGAGGCTCGCGGAGGCTGCAAGGCCGAGCCCGCCGGTGACGGCGGCGGCGACGTCGGAGAGGATGTCGCCGAAGGTGTTCTCGGTCACCACGACGTCGAGGCGGTCGGCGCCGGTGACGAGCTCCATCGCGAAGCTGTCGACCAGCGCGTGCCGCAACCGCACCCGGGGGTACTCGGGCGCGAGACCGTCGACCACACGGCGCCAGAGGCGCGACGTGTCGAGCACGTTCGCCTTGTCGACGGAGACGAGTGACCCGCTGCGGCCCAGCGCGAGCTCGAAGCCGCGCCGCGCGATCCGCTCGACCTGCGCCGGGTGGTACTCACAGGTGTCGAACACGGTGCCGTCGTCGAGCGTCCCGCGCCGCCCGTAGTACAGGCCGCCGACGAGCTCGCGGACGATCACGAGATCGACGTCGCCGAGCCGCGCGGGCCGCAGGTTCGCGTACACGTCGAGCGCCTTCCGGAGCCCGATCAGGCCCTGCTCCGGCAGCACGTCGCCGCCGTCCCAGCGCGGGCCGCCGACCGCGCCGAGCAGCACCGCGCGCGCGCCGCGGCAAGCGCTCAGCGTCTCGGGCGGCAGGGGATCGCCGAGCTCGTCGATCGCCGCGCCGCCGAACGGCAGCTGCACGATCTCGACCTCGACGGGCAGGTGCTCGAGCACGCGAACCGCCTGCCCGAGCACCTCCGGGCCGATTCCGTCGCCGCCGAGACACGCGATCAGGTCAGGCATCGAGCCTCCAGCCCCTCGAGGAGCTCGTCGACATCGGTCCCGATCGCGATGCCCTGGCGCGCATCAACCAGCTGCGGTGTCTTGAGGCCGGTGCCGGTGACGAGGACGACCACTCGATCCTCCGCCCCGATCGTGCCTGCCGCGGCAGCCGCATGCAGCGCGCCCACCGTGACGCCGGCGGCGCTCTCGCCGAACACGCCGCCCAGCTCTGCGAGACGGGCGATGTTCAGGCCGACCTCGTCTTCCGGGACGGCGTAGATCGCGCCGCCCGACGCGCGCGCCGTCGCCACGGCGAGGTCTCCGTCCGCCGGGGCGCCGATCGCCAGGGAGTGCGCGACGGTTGCCGGCCGGACGGGCGAGACGGGCCGGTTGCCGGCGAACGCCTGGGCGACGGGCGAACAGCCGGCGGCCTGCCCGCCGTAGATCCGCGGGCTCGGCCCGTCGACGAGGCCCAGGGTGCGAAACTGCTCGAAGCCCTGCCAGAGCTTCGTGAAGAGCGAGCCGGAGGCGACCGGGGCGACCACCGCGTCGGGTGCCTGCCAGCCAAGCTGCTCCGCGACCTCGAATGCGAGCGTCTTCGAGCCTTCGGCGTAGTACGCGCGCAGGTTGACGTTGACGAAGGCCCAGTCGAGCTCGCCGGCGAGCTCGACGACGAGTCTGGAGCAGTCGTCGTAGCTGCCGCTGACGGCGTACATCTCACCGCCGTAGACAGCGGTCGCCAGCAGCTTCTCGGCCTCGACGGTGTTCGGGTACAGGACCACGGATCGCATTCCGCTCGCAGCCGCCCGGGCGGCCACGGCGTTGCCGAGGTTGCCCGTCGACGCACACGCAAGTGTGTCGGCCCCGAGCTCCGCGGCCTTGGCAGCCGCGACGGCGACGACGCGGTCCTTGAACGAATGGGTGGGGTTCGTGTGGTCGAGCTTCAGCCAGACCTCTCTGACTCCCACCGCTTCCGCCAGCCTCGGCGCCGGTACGAGCGGCGTCCAGCCCGGCCCGGCGTCCGCGTCGGCCGGCGCCTGAGTCGGCAGCAAGGGCGCGTAGCGCCAGAGTGAGCGCGGCCCGCGTTCGATCTTCTCGTGGGTGGCCTCGCGGGCAACCCACTCCCAGTCGTAGACGGGCTCGAGCGGGCCGAAGCAGCGCAGGCACATCCCGCTCGCCACCGCGGGATACTCTGACTCGCAGACCCGGCACCTGAGCGTCTCAACCGGCATGTGCGCGCCTACAATACTTTCCTAAATGAAGTTTTGTCGGATCGAAAGCCTGCCGCCGTACGTCTTCGCGACCGTCGACCAGCTGAAGCGCGAGTTGAGGCGGGAGGGCAGGGACGTGATCGACCTCGGCTTCGGCAACCCCGACATTCCGTCGCCCGAGATCGCCGTCGCGAAGCTGCAGGAGGCCGCCGCGAAGCCCGCGAACCACCGGTACTCGGCGAGTCGGGGCATCACACAGCTGCGTGCCGCCGTCGCCGAGCACTACCTGCGGAGCTTCGGCGTCGAGCTCGACCCGGAGACGCAGGTCACGAGCACCATCGGAGCAAAGGAGGGCCTCGCCCATCTCATGTGGGTGCTGGTGCAGGACGGAGACACCGTCGTCGTGCCGACCCCGGCCTATCCGATCCACCGCGTCGCTCCGGCGCTGGCCGGCGCCGGGGTCGTGACGCCGCCCGTCACAGGGGGCATCGACGCGATCGGCGAAGCGGTGCGCGCGCACGCCCCGAAGGTCGTGATCGTCTCGTTCCCGCACAACCCGACGACGGCTGTCGCCTCCGCCGCCGACCTGCAGCGGCTCGTCGACCTTGCGCGCGAGCACGACTTCCTGCTCGTGCACGACTTCGCCTACGCGGAAGTCGCCTTCGACGGCCATCGCCCGCCGTCGGTGCTCGCTGCGGAGGGCGCCTCCGACTGTGCGGTCGAGCTCTACAGCCTGACCAAGTCGTTCTCGATGGCCGGCTGGAGAGTCGGGTTCCTCGTCGGCCGCGCCGACGTCGTCACCGCGCTGACGAAGCTGAAGTCCTACCTCGACTACGGCACCTTCCAGCCGATCCAGATCGCGGCGACGGTCACGCTGCGTGAAGCCACCGGCTACCCCGCCGAGGTCTGCGAGATCTACCGCAGCCGCCGTGATGCGCTCTGCCGCGGGCTCGCACGCGCAGGCTGGGTCGTCGAGCCGCCGCTCGGCACGATGTTCGTCTGGGCGCCGATCCCCGAGCGTTTCCGCGACCTGGGCTCGCTCGACTTCGCGATGCTGCTCGCGCGCGAGGCGGGAGTCGCGGTCAGCCCGGGCATCGGCTTCGGGGACGGGGGCGACGGTCACATCCGCTTCGCGCTCGTCGAGAACGAGCAACGGATCCGCCAGGCGGCACGGGCGATCAAGAAGCTGCTCGACGCCCCGGTGATGTAGCCGTACACCTACGGCACTCATCTCGTCCGCGCCCCTTCCGAGGCGGAACCAACGCTCGCCGCGTACTTGGCGAAAACCCCGCTTTCGTAGCGCGGCGCGGGCTGCGACCACTCGCCCGCGCGCCGCGCCAGCTCCTCGTCGGTCACGTCGAGGTCGAGCCTGCGGTTCTCGACGTCGAGCA
>JALYLO010000357.1 GCA_030774175.1 Actinomycetota bacterium | reverse complement strand
TCGAGGCACTCGGCAGCGGATTGCGGATCTCCGTGGCAAGCCTCCCGATCGTGGAGTATCTCTTTCAGTGGCGCGGCATCGGGCAACTCGCGCTCGAAGCCGTAGGCGTTCACGATGCGGCCGGATTTATTTTCAGCGCCGTCGTGCTCGCCGCCCTCTTCGCGACACTCTCTGCCGTCGCCGACCTCTCTCGGCATCGCGTGCTCTACCGCGCGGTCTAATCGGGGCGAATCGCGCAGGGTTTGGTGGAAGCGTCGATGCGCGCGTAGGCGTAGATTTTGTCGCCGCGGCCGGGCCGACGGAATCGAATCTTGCTCGATCGCCGGTTGGGGAAGAGGCGCTTGGTGGCTGACACGCTCGAAGAGGCGCGGAAGGCGCTCGAGCGGCACGCCTGGGCCGACGCGTTGACCTTGCTGCGGCAGGCCGACGCGGCGAAGACCCTGGATGCCGTGGGCCTCGAGATGCTGGCCGACGCCGCGTGGTGGCTGGCCCAACCCGATGACTCGCTGGCCGCGCGGGAGCGCGCACACGCCGCCTTCGTCAAAGCGGGCAACAAGCGCCGGGCCGCGATGGCCGCGCTCAGGCTCGCGCAAGACAATGGGAACAAGCTCGCCTACGCCGCGGCAGGGGCCTGGCTGGAGCGTGCGACGAAGCTCCTCGAAGGCGACGAAGACTGTGCCGAGTTCGGGTACCTGCTGTTCGTGCAGGTTGCGGTCGCACATGCCGCCATGGGCCTCGACGCGACCGTTGCGCAGGCACGCCGCGCAAACGAGCTGGGAAAGCGCTTCGGCGACCGGGACCTCGAGGCATTCAGCGCGATGGGCGAGGGCCTCACGCTCATCGCGTACGGCGACGTCGCCGCGGGTCTGGCGCGCCTCGACGCGGCAACGGTCGCGGCAGTCGCGGGCGACCTAAGTCCCTTTACTACTGGCTGGGTGTACTGCGGGACCATTGGCGCTTGCCGCGACCTCGCCGACTACCGCCGCGCGAGCGAGTGGACCGAGGCCACGACGCGCTGGTGCGAACGGCAATCGGTGACCGGCTTTCCGGGCATCTGCCGCGTGCATCGCGCCGAGGTCATCGAGCTGCACGGGTCCTGGGCGCAGGCGGAGCAGGAGGCCCGCAAAGCATGCGACGAACTGCAGCGGTTCCAGATCACCGGCACCGCCGGTCTCGGGTTTTACGCGATCGGTCATATCCGCCTTCGGATTGGGGACCTTCCGGCGGCGGAGGACGCATTCCGCCGAGCGCACGAGCTGGGCGTGGTTCCCGAGCCGGGCCTCTCGCTCGTTCGGTTGGCCCAGGGCGACGCGGCTGCCGCGGCATCGTCGCTCCGGCGCGCGCTTGCCAATGAACCCGAGCGGTCGGCGCGGGCCCGAATGCTTCCGGCCGAGGTCGAGGTAGCGCTGGCCGTCGGGGACCGCGAGCGAGCCCGCTTGGCATCGAAGGAGCTGGACGGACTCGCCGTAGCGTTCGGGACGGTCGCGATGGACGCGGCCGCGAGTACGGCCCGCGCGGCATTGCAGCTCGCGGATGGCGATGCCGTATCCGCCGAGAAGACCATCGGCGCCGCGCTCCGTCAGTGGCAAGCGCTCGAGATCCCGTACGACGCCGCGCGTGCGCGACTCGTGCTCGCCGCCGCGCTCCGCGCCCAGGGTGACGAAGCGGCCGCGAAGCTCGAGCTGCAGGCAGCGCGGTCCACGTTCGAGCGCCTGGGTGCGCGGCTCGACATTCGCCGCGCGAGCGAGCTCCTCGGTGACGAAGCACACGTCACGTCCACCGAGCCAACGCAGGACCGCGTCACGCGAACATTTCTGTTCACCGACATCGTGCGGTCGACGAAGCTGGTCGATGCGATCGGCGACGTCGCCTGGCAGGACGTCATTCGCTGGCACGATCAGACGCTTCGATCGCTTATCGCCGAGCACCAGGGTCAGGAGATCCGCCACCAGGGTGACGGATTCTTTGTCTCGTTCGACAGCGCGGGCGACGCAGTGGAGTGCGCGGTCGCGATTCAGCGCCGCCTGGCCGAACAACGGCGAGCGCAGGGGTTCGCACCTCAAGTAAGGATCGGGATGCATACGGCGGACGCACATCGCCGCGGGCTCGACTACACCGGCTTCGGTATTCATGAGGCCGCGCGGATCGGAGGCGTCGCGGCTGCCGACGAGATCCTCGTGAGCGCGGCGACGCTCGAGTCGGCCGCAAAGGCGTATCCGAGCGAGAAGCGAACAGTCACGCTCAAAGACATCTCCGAACCGGTGGAAGTCGCTTCGATTGACTGGCGCTGACCAGGACTGACACGTGTTCGCCTACCGGCGGGCGCCAGGCACTCCCAGAATGCGCGAGATGAACCGCCGCCTGGCGTTGCTCGCGGCCGCCGGCCTTCTCTCCACCGCGTGCTTCGGAAAGTTCGCACTCGGCGTCACGCAGACGATCGAGCCGACTCCAATCCTTCCGGGCGCCAACGTCAAGCAGGAGCTCAACATCGAGGCCGACGGGCTTCTTGGCACCGCCGTGAAGCAGGCGCTCACCGATGCGGCGACGAAGGGCCAAGCGCAGGCGCAGACAGGTACTCAGTGGCAGATCCGCGATAACTCGGAGGGCTCGGCGGTCCATCTCCGCATGTTCCGAACAGTGAGCCTGACCGAAGCGCAGACGGCTATCCCGCAGTCCTCAACGGGCGGCTTCGATGTCGGAACGATGAGCGTTCACGCCGACGATTGGGGCCTCGCGCGGCACTACACCGTGCGGATCGTCGTGACCCCGAGCACCCCGAGCGCGCCTGCCGGCACGCCGACGGGGACGGACGCCACCTCGCAGCA
>JALYLO010000356.1 GCA_030774175.1 Actinomycetota bacterium | reverse complement strand
TGATGGTCATCGACGTCGAGACGTCGCCGAGTGGGATCCCGGCGAACAGCGTCTCCATGTCCTCGAGCGAGTCGATCGCGACGCCCTCCCGCCCGACCTCGCCGAGCGAGCGCGGCGAGTCGGAATCGTGGCCCATCAGCGTCGGCATGTCGAAGGCCGTCGACAGGCCGGTCTGTCCGTGCTCCAGGAGGTAGCGGAAGCGTTCGTTCGTCTCCTCGGCCGTTCCGAAGCCAGCGAACTGCCGCATCGTCCAGCGGCGGCCGCGGTACATCGAGGGGTAGACGCCGCGGGTGAAGGGGTAGACGCCGGGGTAGCCGAGATCGCGCGCGTAGTCGATCTCGACGCTGTCGGCTGTGTACAGAGGCTCGTTCTCGAGCCCCGAGATCGTCGAGAAGAGCTCGCCCTGCCGCTCGGGTGACGCCTCGTACAGCTCGGTGCGCCACGCCTCCGTGCCGGAGAGCGAGCGCGGATCCTCTGTCGTCGCCATTCGGAACTCATTCTAGGGAGCGACGGATCGACCCTGTTTGACGGAGCCGGGTGCACCGCGCGGTTCCTTCCCGCACGGCGCACCGCTCCTAAGCCATCAGTAGGAGGACGCGTGCGATTGGACGAACGCCGTGCACTGCCCCTCGTTCCTGAACCCAAGCGCCTCGTAGCCCCCCCTACACTCTTCCTTCTTCAGGCTTGGCACGCCGACGGACGCCGTCACCGTCAGCGATGCGGTGTTGCCGTGCGTGTCGCTCGCGTTGTAGGTGACCGGCAGGTTTCCCTGCACGAGTGTCGCGAAGTTCGTGAAGCCACCGTTCGACCCCGTCGGGATCAAAGCGACGAGATGGTTGCCGTCTGCATCGGTCCATTCGAGCGCGACCTCGTCGTTGTGGGCGAAGCCGCCGCCCGTGAGCGTGACGACGAACCCGCCACCCGCGAGCGGCGAGTAGTTCGTCGCCGTCAGCGACGCGGTCGACGCCGCCGCTCCCGCCGCCAAAACGAGTGCCGTCGCCGCCGTGGCAAGAAGCACGACGTACTTTGCAAGTCGAGCAGGCTTGACGCTTTGAAATCCGTTCACCGCAGTCCCCCTATGGAGTTAGTACGAGGCGCGAAGCGTAGGTGCCTCCTCGACACTTGTCGATGGGGCAAGCACGCCTTTCTGTCACCCCAAAGGGGGATTTTTCGCTCGAATATCCCTCGAACGAGTCGCGTGTCGCTCAAGCGGGCAAGGCCCGACACCGATGCGGACGGCGGACGAATACCTACCAAAAGGAAGCGGTGTGTCTAGGCGCGACACACCCGATTTCGTTCCGCCGCGTGGACCGACCCCTTGTCGATCTCACCCAAAAGGGGGCCGAACTTCTACGCAGAAAGGGGATTTGCCGGGCCGACAGCGCGCCGACAATCCTAAGACACAGGTCACAACCAACAACAGAAAGTAAACGGTGTGTCCGCTTGTGACACACCTGAGGCACTTGTGGCGAGCACCTCGAACTTGCGGCAGCAGACTCGAATCACGCCAGGACCCCCTCTCGGGGGAGCGGGCGTACGCGGCGTTGCCGAGTTCGCTGACACTGAAGGCTTCTCCGCTCTCGTACGTGCCGCGTACTCGCTCGCCAGCCTCCGCGGTACCGCGAGAGCCCACTCCGCCATGGACCCCCTGACGAGGGGCCGCGACCTGCCAAAGGATCACGGGTTCCTCGTCGGGGTGCCTGGCGACGAGAACAGCAACCCGAAGTCGAGGTTCACGTGGTAGCGCGCGCAAGACTCCACACGACGCGACGCCGGCTGCTCATCGGCTTCGCGGTTCTCGCGGCCGCCGCGGCCGGCGCGCTCGTCTACGTGACGATCGCGTCGGCGACCGTCACGATTACCGCGGGAAGCGCAACGGCGACCGCCGACCAGGCGAACGCGGGAACGTACGTTACGGTCTCGGACATCACGATCGCCGAGGGCTCGAACGGCGACTTCGGCGGAAACGTCACCGGCACGTGGGGGACGACGAACGTCGCGCTGGCCGCGCCGAGCGGCTGGAACTTCGACACGACGAACAGCCTCACGACCGCGAACGGTGGCCTGGTGATTTCCGGCGGCAACCTCCAGGGCGCCACGCTCACGTACAACAGCGCCACCCAGCTTACCCTCACCCTTACCGGCAGCGGCCGGAATACCTCCGACAGCGTCAAGATCGTCGGCCTGAAGGTAAAGGCGACGGCAACCACGCCCCTGCCGCCCGACCGGAACATCACCGCCTCCAGCGTCAACCTCATCAGCGGCGTCAGCGTCGGCGTGACGAACTTCGCCACCCTGACGGAGACCGCGGGCGCGGTCTCGCAGCTCGCGGTCACGGCGGTTCCCGGCAGCAACGTGACGGCGGCGACGAACTTCTCCGTCACCGTCGGCTCCCAGGACGCCTACGGCAATACACAGAACGTCACGAACACCACCGGCGTCTCGCTCGCTGTCAACACTCACTCGGGCGGCGGCTCGGCCGGAACCCTCTCCGGCAACACCGGAACAATCGCCGCCGGCGGAAGCTCCGCCGTTCTCTCGTCGGTCCAGTACACGAAGGCGGAGACGATCACCCTCACCGCCGCGCGCACGTCCGGCGACTCGCTCTCGACGAGCGCAGCCTCCGGAAACGTCACCGTCGTCGCAGGCGCGTTCGTGAAGCTGCAGATCCTGCTCCCCGGCGAGACGGCGGATCCCGGGACCGCAAGCGGCAAGACGGGCACGGTGACCGCTCAAACGGCGGGCACTTCGTTCAACGGGGTGGTCGTGAAAGCGGTCGACGCGAACTGGAACCCGGTCAGCTCGACCGACACCGTCGGCCTCTCCAGCAACGACCCCAACCCGACCCTGCCCGCGAACGCCGCCCTCAGCGCCGGCACGGTCACCTTCAACAGCCTCACCCTGCGCAAGGCGACCTCGACGGCGACGATCACCGCCACCGACATCAGCGACGGCACCAAGACGGCGGACACCAGCTCCAACCTGACCGTCAACGCGGGCGCCTTCGCGAAGCTGCAGATCCTGCTCCCCGGCGAAACGGCCGCCCCCGGCACCGCGAGCGGCAAGACCGGCACACCGTCCGCTCAAACGGTGGGCAGCTCGTTCAGCGGGGTGGTCGTGAACGCGGTCGACGCGAACTGGAACCCGGTCAGCTCCACCCACACGGTCGGCCTGAGCTCGAACGACCCGAACCCGACCCTGCCCGCGAACGCCGCACTGAGCGCCGGCACGGTCACCTTCAACAGCCTCACCC
>JALYLO010000355.1 GCA_030774175.1 Actinomycetota bacterium | reverse complement strand
CGCGCCGGGCGCGAACGGATCGTTGCCCCGGTACAGCATCGTGTTGTTCGTCAGGAAGATCGGCAGGTGCGTCGGGTCGAGGTGCAGGCTATTGATCAGGTTCTGGATCCTCGAGGAGAACCAGTCCGCCGAGACCAGGCCGAGCACGACACTACGGCCGCTGAGGGAGAGCGTGCCTTGGCTCGCGGGCACGTGGAACAACTGCGGCAGCCAGACTGTCGGCGTGCCGAGCTGCAGGTGGTAGCCGGTACCGACCTTGTTGAACTGCGAGCGCATCGTGACGTCCTCGAGCTGGCCGACGTTGCCGTGCGAGAGGACGCCGGGGCCACCAGACGACGCCGTGGTCGACGAGTAGTCGTTCGAGGTGAAGAGCGGCGAGCCAACCGTCGCCGAGACGACGTCGGTGCCGTTCATCGCATACCCGCCGAAGGCGTCGAACGAGATGTTCAGCGGGATGATGTCGACCGGAATCGTCGACGAGCCGTTCGTCGCCGGGTCGACGCCCACCATGTTGTAGCCGTAGGTGACGCCGTTGGACCCGTCAGTGAACGAGCCGAACCAGTGTGGAATCGTGCGATCGGTCGCGAGCGGCGCCGCGCCGCCCAGCGCGCCGAACTGCGGGCTCAACTGCGAGTCGTTGAGCGTCGGGAGGTTTGCGGGCAGCTTGCCCGCCGAGGCTGCGGAAGCCGCAACGGCGGCGACCAGCAGGACGGCGAGGACCGAGATTTGGCGCAGCTTACGATTCATCGAGTTTCTCACCCTCCTGTAACGTCGTTTTGCCCGCAGACCCCTGACGCCGGCCGCACTGAGCAATATCGGCGTCAATTTGGGTTCGCGGCACCAAAATCCCTCGCACGAGGCCGCGGCTAGGCTAAGAGGTCGTGGCGCTCCTGCAGAGCCAGGTCGAGCAGACCGACGACTTCGCCCGCCGGAAGGCCCAGATGCGGGCGCTTGTCGAGGAGCTGCGCGAGCGCAGCGCACGCGTCGCGGCAGGAGGTGGGGAGCGGGCGATCGAGCGGCACCGCGGCCGCGGCAAGCTGCTGGCGCGCGAGCGGATCGACAGGCTCGTCGACCCCGGCACGGCCTTCCTCGAGCTGAACGCGCTTGCGGCCTGGGAGATCTACGACGACCAGGCGCCGAGCGCCGGGATCGTCACCGGGATCGGCGTCGTCGAGGGGCGGGAGTGCGTGGTCGTCGCGAACGACGCGACCGTCAAGGGCGGCTCCTACTTCCCGCTCACCGTGAAGAAGCACCTGCGCGCCCAGGAGGTGGCCGAGCAGAACCGCCTCCCCTGCATTTACCTCGTCGACTCGGGCGGCGCCTACCTGCCGCTCCAGGCGGACGTCTTCCCCGACCGGGACCACTTCGGTCGGATCTTCTTCAACCAGGCGCGGATGTCGGCGCAGGCGATCCCGCAGATCGCCGTCGTGATGGGCTCGTGCACGGCCGGCGGCGCCTACGTGCCGGCGATGAGCGACGAGACCGTGATCGTGCGCGGGACCGGGACGATCTTCATCGGCGGCCCGCCGCTCGTGAAGGCCGCCACCGGGCAGGAGGTGAGCGCGGAAGAGCTCGGCGGCGCCGACGTCCACACGCGCCGGTCGGGCGTCGCAGACCACTATGCGACGAGCGACGAGCACGCACTCGCGCTCGCGCGGCGCATCGTCGCCGACACGCACGGACGCAAGCCAGAGCTGCCGTGGCACGTCGCCGAGCCCGAGCTGCCCGCCGTCGACCCCGGCGATCTCTACGGGCTGATCCCCGACGACCACCGCACGCTGGTCGATCCCCGCGAGATGATCGCGCGCGTCGTCGACGGCAGCCGCTTCGACGAGTTCAAGGCGCTCTACGGCCAGACGCTCGTGTGCGGGTGGGCGCGGATCGAGGGCTATCCGGTCGCGATCCTCGCCTCGAACGGCGTGCTGTTCGCCGAGAGCGCGCAGAAGGGAGCGCACTTCATCGAGCTGGCGTGCAGGCGCAAGGTGCCGCTCGTGTTCCTGCAGAACATCACCGGCTTCATGGTCGGCAAGGAGTACGAAGCCGGCGGGATCGCGCGCGACGGAGCCAAGCTCGTGACCGCGGTCGCTTGCGCGGACGTGCCGAAGTTCACGGTCGTGATCGGCGGGTCGTTCGGCGCCGGCAACTACGGCATGTGCGGCCGCGCATACTCCCCACGCCAGCTCTGGATGTGGCCGAACGCCCGCATCTCGGTGATGGGGGGCGACCAGGCAGCGACCGTCCTGGCGATGGTCGGCGATGCGGACCCCGAGGAGATCCGCGCCAAGTACGAGGCCGAAGGCAATCCCTACTACTCGACGGCGCGCCTCTGGGACGACGGGATCATCGACCCGCTCGACACGCGCCGGGTGCTCGCGCTCGGCATCAGCGCCGCGCTGAATGCGCCGATCGCGGAGACGACCTTCGGCATCTTCCGGATGTAGTCGTCGCCGACGATCGAACTCGCCTCTCCGACCCGGCTCGAGTCGTGCTGATCCTGAGCCGCCGGCGCTCTAGCTGTAAGACCTCGGAGCGCCCCCGCGGGGGGCGCTCCGAGAAGCCTTCTTCGTCTTGCTATCCCGCTACGAGGCGGGGCAGGGATTCGTGTTCAAGGTCTGGCGGAAGTTGTTGTACCGAGCGACGAAGTTCGTCGGCGGCGGTTGCGGGTAGTTCAGCTGGAGCAACGGCCCGTATTCCGCGGCTGAGGTTCCACCGAAGGTGTTCGTCGTACCCGGAAGCAGCGGTCCGCCGAACTGCCAGACGCAGCTGCCGGTGAGCGAACCGGTGGTGTAGATCGGGTAGAAGTTGGCGCCCGGCGGCGGGTTGACGCAATTCGCGCCCGTCGTCCGGTTGCAGTTGCCGCCGAGATCGGCCGCCTCGATCCTCGGCAGATCCGTCTCGAACGCCACGCGCGAGTAGTTCTGGCTGCCGTTGAACAACGGGCTCGTGAACACGATCGGCGTGGAGGTCGGTGTCGTGCTGCCTGTTCCCGGCCAGGCTCCGGGTTGGTAGGAGGGCCCGTCGAAGTCGACATCGGTGCCAATGCATCCTCCGATCAGGACGAGCAGTGACTCCTTCGTACCGAAGCAGGGAGCCTCGTCCCCGTCCGAGCCGTTCGGGTCGTTGGCGTTACCGCCGCCGCAGCCAGACCCGACGACCTTCGAGCAGTACTCGAAGTGGCCGATCTCGTCCGAGAAAGCGACGTTGTAGCCGTGTGCGGCCCACGGCACCCGGGTGTGCTCGCTCGAGGTCGAGTACATCGGATGGTAGGCGTACGGCGCAGTGTGACAGGACGAGCTCTTGGGCTCGTACAGCACCTGGCGGAAGCCGTTCTCGACGCTCGCAGTCATCGAGCCGGTCTGGCCGGTGGTCAGGTCGTGGATCACGACCTGGAAGCCGGCCA
>JALYLO010000354.1 GCA_030774175.1 Actinomycetota bacterium | reverse complement strand
GGTCTCGCCCGACGGCCGCACGTATGCCTTCCGGATTCGCAGCGGCTTCCGGTTCTCGCCGCCGTCGAACGAGCCGGTGACGACGGCGACGTTCAAGCACACGCTCGAGCGGGTCGTCTCGCCGAGGCTCGGGAACGGCGGACGCGGCCCGAGCGAGGCACCGGCGATCGTGGGACTTGCCGCGTTTCGCGCCGGCAAGGCCGCGCACGTGGCAGGAATCAAGGCGAGTGGCGACACGCTCTCGATCACGCTCGTGAAGCCGTCCGGGGACTTCCTCGGACGGATCTCGCTGCCCCACCTCTGCCCCGTCCCGCTGCGCACGCCGATGAGCCCGACCCCGCCCGACCGGGCATTGCCGTCGTCGGGACCGTACTACGTGTCGTCGACCGCGAGCGGCCGTGTCGTGCTGCTGCCGAACCCGGGTTACGGCGGCGATCGCCCCCGACACTGGGCGCGGATCGTCTACACGCTCGAGGTCCCAACATCCCAGGCCGTGACGCTCGTCGACCGCGGCTCGCTCGACTACCTCCCGATCGAGTTCGACACCGAGGGTCTGCTCGCGCGCTGGGGCGTGCTCGACCGGCGCTATGGGCCCGAAAGCAGCGCCGCACGGCGCGGTGCGCAGCGCTACTTCCCCACCACGGGCCGCTTCGTCGACTACATCGTGCTCAACGCGAACCGCCCGCTCTTCCGCGCCGCACGGCTCAGACGCGCGGTCAACTACGCGCTCGACCGGCCTGCGCTCGCGGTGGTGTTCCACGACAGCCCGGGCGACCAGATCGTCCCGCCCTCCGTCGAGGGCTTTCCCTCCGGCACGGTCTATCCGGTCGACGGGCCCGACCTCGCGACCGCTCGCCGGCTCGTGGGCGGCCTCCATCGGCACGCCGTCCTCTCCTATTGCACGTTCTTCCCTTTTGGCGACGACGGTCTGCGCCCGGTCGCGCCGATCGTGAAAGCGAACCTGGCGCGGATCGGGATCGACGTCTCGATCGTGCGCACGGACGAGTGCCCGACCGACTACGACGCGAGCTCGAATCGCGCCGACCTGCTGCTCGTGACAAACGTCGGCTCACAGCTCAGCGATCCCCAGCCGTTCCTTGACCTGGCGCTCGTGCGCGGTTCGTATGGATCGGCACTCGGGCCGGGACCGTGGGCGAGCGCTTCGTTCCGGCGTCGCTTCGAGGCCGCCCGCGCGCTTCGCGGTGCAGTGCGGACGCGGGGGTACGTGCGGCTGGAGCGGGATCTGATGCGCGCGGCGCCGTTCGCCGTCTACGGCTCGTTCTCGTTCGGGCAGTACGTCTCGCCGCGAATCGGCTGCGAGGTGACAACGGCTGCGACAGACCTGCTCGACCTCCTGGCGCTCTGCCCGCGGCACACCTGAGGCTCAGGCGCCGAGCGTCCACGTGAAACGCGTGCGGCTCTCGCGCGGCGCGAGACCGCCAGGTCGCGGCCCGCGATGAACGAGCAGAACGGCCGGCCATGCGGCGCGGACGAGGGTGCGCCGCGCAACGCCGATGCCCTCGTGCCGCCAGCGCGGGGAGATGCCGACCGCGACGAGGCCGGCCTCCGCGACGGCATCGACGAGCCCGTCGGGATCCGCAAGCACGGGCGCCGCATCCACGTCTGCGACGCGCTGGACGGCGAGCGAAGCGTCGGCGAGCAGGCGGCTCGCGTCGCGGCGACCGCTGCGCGCGTCGGCGCGTGTGCCCACCAGTCGCAACGGCGCACCCGTCGCCGAGGCGAGCCACGCGCCGAGCTCCAGCGCCGCCCAGTCGTGCGCGCCACCTCCGAACGGCACGTAGACGCCGCGGGCCGGGTCAGGTCGGTTGCCCGAGAGCACGCCCACATGTGCAGGCGAGCGCTCGAGTAACGCGGCGAGCGGCGGCGGGAGCTGTGCGGCGTCGAGGCCGGGCGGTGCGTCGACGAGGACGAGGTCGGCGTCGTTCGCGCTCGCCAGCCGTACCAGGTCCGCTGCCGGGTTGTCGCTCGTGAAGGCGGCCGTCCGCGCGTGCGATCGGTGCAACCCGACCGCCGTCGCCGCGCCGGTCAGCTCGCGCTCGTACAGCACGAGACGCGCGACGACGAGCTGGACGGGTAGCGCCGCACCGAGCTCGACGAGTGCCTCCAGCCCCTGGTCGCGCGAGGGCGCCACGAGCACCGTTCGGGCCGGCCGGGCCACTGGTGTCCCGCCGGGGTCGAGCGCTGGATCCTGCGTCAGGATCGCGCGCTCGAGCGCCTGCAGCGGCGTCGACGGCTCGATCCCGAAGCTCTCGACCAGCGCCTGCCGCGTCAGGCGGTAGACCTCGAGCGCCTCGGCCTGCCGCCCTGAGCGGTAGAGCGCGAGCATCTGCTGACCACGGAGGCGCTCGCGCAGCGGGTGCTCGGCGACGAGGCCCTCGAGCTCCGCAGCGAGCGCGGCGTGACGGCCGAGCGCGAGGTCCGCCTCGATCCGCGCTTCGAGCGCCGCCAGCCGCAGCTCCTCGAGCCGCTCGACCGCCGCGCGCGAGAACGACTCGTACGCGAGATCGGCAAGCGGCGGGCCGCGCCACAGGTCGAGCGCCTCGCGGAGCAGCCCGGCCGTGCCCTCGACGTCCTCCCGCGCCCGCGCACGCTCAGCCTTCGCAGTCAGGAGCTCGAAACGCGCGAGGTCGAAGTCGTCGTCGCGAAGATGGAGGACGTAGCCCGGCGGCCGCGTCTCGATCGCGTCGGCGCCGCCGAGCACGCGCCGCAGCTCCGAGATCTGGCGCTGCACCTGCGTCACCGCCGAGACAGGAGGGCGCCCGGCGTAGAGCTCCTCCGCCAGCCGCTCGACCGGCACGACACGGTTTGCCTGCAGCAGCAGGATCGCCAACGTTGCGCGCTGCCGCGGCCCGCCGAGCCTGAGCGCGCCGGCCTCGCCGACGACCTCGAGCGGCCCCAGGACGCGGAACTCGAGCACGGCTCGTGACGGTAGCCGGTCGGTAGCGATCCGGTAGCGGACTCGCCGACGATCGCAGCGACCTCAACCGGAGGAGGAGAAATTGAGGATGAAGGGAGCCCATCTCTTTGTCGGCATCGTGGCCACGACCGCCGCGTGCCTACTCGTACCGCTCGCGGGCTCAGCGGCCGGACCACCGGACGTCGTCTGCCCGCAAGACACGTTTCTGTTCACGGGCACAGCCCACGACCTGATCGTCCCGGAGGACGGCTTCTGCCAGGTGACGGGCGCGACGATCACGCACGACGTGATCCAGCGTGATTCCGCGGGTGCCGAGATCTCGGAGACGAGCATCGGCAACGACGTGGTCTTCGCGGACTTCGCGGGCGCGGACATCTCGAAGACGACGATCGGGCACGACGTCATCGCCGCAGGAACCGACTCGGGCGCCGGTATCACGGATTCGTCGATCGGGAACGACTTCCTCGGACAAGGAGAGGAGTCGGGGGCCGACATCCTGCGGTCGACGATCGGGCACGACATGCAGCTGCTCGGCCTGGGCGGCGGCACGCATCTGGAGAGCGTGACCATCGGGCACGACTTCGTCGCCTCGACACCACAGACGGTGCAGACCGGGCACAACGCGCCGGACACGCCCGGCGGTCCGGTGAGAGTCGGGCATGACTTCACGGTCGAGGGCTCGCCCGGCT
>JALYLO010000353.1 GCA_030774175.1 Actinomycetota bacterium | reverse complement strand
TCGACACGTTCCTGCCGGTCGGCGACCTGGTGCCTGCGGCGGACGTGCCGGACCCGCAGACGCTCCCGATCCGCTCCGTCCTGAACGGCGACGTGATGCAGGACTCGAACACGTCCAACATGGTCTTTGGCGTCGCCGACGTCGTGGCGTTCATCTCGCAGGCGATCACCCTCGAGCCCGGTGACCTGATCATGACCGGGACGCCCGCCGGCGTGGGGGCGTTTCGCGATCCGCCCGTTTGGCTGAAGCCCGGCGACGAGATCACGATCGAGATCGAGGGTCTCGGATCGATCACCAATCCGGTCACGGGGTGACCGTGCCAACCATCACGAAGGGAAGGCGCAATGTCGTTTGTTCTGGTCGTGCGCATGCAGGCGAAGGAAGGCGAGGAGGAGCGCGCGGTCGAGCTCGCGCTCGAGCTCGCCGCCGCCTCTCGCGAAGAGCCCGGGTGCGAGGCGTACGTGCCGTGCCGCAACCTCGAGGATCCGCGCTCGTTCCTCTTCTTCGAGCGCTACCGCGACAAGGCTGCCTTCGAAGAGCACGGCGCGAGCGACCACTTCCAGCGGCTCGCACCGGGCGGGCTGTTCGAGCTGATGGAGTCGCGCGAGCGCACGTTCTACGAGACGCTCTAGGGCACTCGTCGGCGCGGGAGCCCTGCTCGTCCTGGTCGACTCGTCGTTCAGCCCTGCGCTGCTCGCAGGCGGTCGATCGTCAGGCGGACGCCTTCCCGGAGCGGCGTCCAGCTGATCGGCCCGACCGCGTCCTCGAGCAGTGCGCCGTCGAACTCCTCCGGAAACGGCAGCAGCGTTCCCTCGTCGACCTCGACCGCAACGCCCTCCGCCTCCTCGATCGCCGCTGCGGTCTCGGCCAGGGTGACGGCGGGCCCGCCGAGGTGGAAGACCCGCGCGCCTGCCACCGCCGCGCGCGCGGCTGCGACGAACGCGCGGGCGGCATCCGCTGCGTACTGCAGCTGCGTGCGGCCGCCGAACGAGATCCGCGAGCCCTCCCCGCGGGCCGCCGCGGCCATCGCGAGGCTGGGCGAGGCGGTCAGGCCGGAATCGCGGCCCGGCCCGTAGACGATGAACGGGCGGATCCCGATCGAGGGAACCTGTTCCTCCTGCCAGAAGATCCGTGCGAGGCCCTCGCACGCCTGCTTGTGCACGCCGTAGAACGTCGTCGGGTGCCCGACTGCGTCGTTCGGAACGGGCCCGCCACGATCGTCGACCTGCGAGTAGACCGCCGCGGAGCTGGCGTAGGCCACGCGGGTGCCGCGCGTCTTCGCTGCGTCGAGCACGTTGACGGTGCCGCCGACGTTGACCGCCGTTCCGTACGGCGGGTCCGCCTTGATCTGCGGGATCAGCAGGGCCGCGAGGTGGATGACGTGCGTGATCCCGTGCTCGTCGAGCGCGCGGTCGAGCGAGGAGCGGTCGACGATGTCGCCGCGCACGACGGGCACGCCCTCGCCGCCGGCGAGGCGCAGGCGCCGGTCGTCCGTTCCCAGGTCGAAGCCGACGACGGTCGCCCCTTCGGCCGCGAGGACAGCGCACGTCCAAGCGCCGATGCAGCCGAGCGCGCCGGTGACGAGCCAGCGCTCCTCGCCGCGGGCGCCGCTCACGGGTCGACGTAGACCGTGACGAGCTCGGTGTAGAACTCGATCGCCGCGCGGCCCTGCTCGTGCGGGCCGAAGCCGCTGGCCTTGATGCCGCCGAAGGGCACGTGCACCTCGGCGCCGGCAGTCTGCGAGTTCACGTGGATCAGTCCCGCCTCTGCCTCGTTGGCGAACCGGGTCGCGCTCGCGAGGTTCGAGGTGAAGATGGCGGTCGAGAGGCCGAAGGGCACGGCGTTCGCCCGCGCGAGCGCCTCGTCGAAGGTCGCGAAGCGGTAGAGAGAGGTGACGGGGCCGAATACCTCCTCGCAGGAGAGGAACGCCTCGTCGCCGACACCCTCGAAGACCGTCGGCGGGATCAGGTACCCGTGCTGGTCCGCACGCTCGCCGCCCGCGATGATCGTGCCGCCGTCGGCCTTGCCGTGCTCGATCGCGGCCATGATCTCGTCGAACTGCGTCTCGTTCACGATCGGGCCGACCTCGACTTCGGGGTCGAGCGGGTCGCCGACGCGGCCGTGCTCGATGCGCGCGAGCAGTTGCTCGCGGAACGCGTCGTAGACGTCGTCCTGGACATAGATGCGACGTGTCGCGGTGCACTTCTGTCCCGCCGACCAGAATGCACCGGCGTACGCGGCCTCGACTGCGCGTCCGAGGTCGGCGTCACCCATCACGATCAGCGGGTTGTGGCCGCCGAGCTCGAGCTGCACGCGCTTGCCCGCCTTCGTCGCCGCCTCGCGGACGCCGTGGCCGGTGGGCACCGAGCCGGTGAAGGAGATCGCCCGCACCCGGAGGTCTTCGACGAGTGCCGCGCCCACGGTCGAGCCGCGGCCGGTGAGGACGTTCAGCACGCCGTCGGGAAGCTCGGCTTCGGCGAACGCCTCCGCGACGTGCAGGCCCGTCAGCGGTGCCTCGTAGGCGAGCTTGAGTACGACGGTGTTGCCGTAGATGAGCGCGGGCGCGAGCTTCCAGACGGGGATCGCGATCGGGAAGTTCCACGGGGTGATCAGCCCGACCACCCCGAGCGCCCGGCGGCGCGTCGACACCTGAGCGCCGGTGAGGGACTGCTCGAAGTGCTCGCCCACTGGACGGAAGGCCTCGCTCGCGGCGAAGCGGAGGATCTGCGACGCGCGCGCGGTCTCGCCGCGTGCCTCGCGCAGCGGCTTGCCCATCTCGGTCGACATGTCGCGCGCGATCTCGTCGGCGCGTGCCTCGAGCGCGGCGGCCGCGGCGTTCAGGTAGGCGCCCCGCCTGGCCGCGGGCAGCCTCGACCAGCTCGGGAAGGCCGCCGCGGCGGCGGCGACGGCGCCGGCGCTGATGAAGGCGCAGCCGAAATGCGGCAGCGTCACTTCGATGACCGCGGCCACCAGCGCAACCGCGAGCCACGAGAGCGATCCGACCTCCGCGGCCCATTGTCCGAACC
>JALYLO010000352.1 GCA_030774175.1 Actinomycetota bacterium | reverse complement strand
CGTAGCGCGCAGAACATCCCTGCGTATGGGGCCCTTGGGCGCCAGGCCGCGCGCCAGTCCGGTGGGCTCTCGGTGCATCAATCGTCATCGTTTTGTCTCGGTAGGCCGTCAGCATCGCGACCTCTTCTTCCCAGGGCCATCGTTGCGTGCCTCAAGGTCGGCGATTGTCTGGTCGCCTCGATCAGGATTCGCGCCCGCGTAACTTCATCGAGAGCCGGCCCCCGTCTACTCTGGCTGGGGTGGACGTCACTTTCGAGGTTTCCGGTAACTTGCTCGCGCTTCCCGAGGGTCAAGCGACGATCCTGGCGGAGAAGCTTCGCCTGTTCGCGGCCGGCCAGTTCCGTGATGAGGTGCGCAAGCTCGAGAAGCTCGGCACGAGTCGAGCTTGGCTTGCGGGCACTCGCGAGGCCGCTGACCTAATTGAGATGGCTCTTGTCGATGAGCGCAGCGGTCCGGTCCGGCTGATGAGGGGCGACGTGGCCGATGCGGTCTTTCAGGTGATGCGCGTCAGCTATGTGGATTCCTCCGATCGTGCGGGAGCTGCCGGCCTGGTCGAAGCGCTCGAGGTGCTCTCTGAGCCTGGCGGCTGAGGCCCGCCGCCGCTGTGCCGGCGGTTGTGGAAGAACTCGAACACCTCTCCGATTGGTCGGGCGACCACGATGCGCACGATGATGTCCGGGCCGGATACGACATCCGACGAACGCGCCGGAGGCGTGCGTCACGGCGTCGTTGTCGTCGGGGGCGGTTTCGGAGGGCTGCAAACCGTGCGCAAGCTGCGCCACGAGCCCGTCGGGATCACACTGATCGACCGCCGCAACTTCCACCTCTTCCAGCCGCTCCTCTACCAGGTCGCAACCGGCGCGCTCTCGCCCGGCGAGATTGCCGCACCGCTGCGCGGCGTCTTCAAGCGCGATCAGAACGTCCGCGTCGTTCTCGGAGCGGTCACGGGCTTCGACCTTGCAGGCCGGCGCGTCCTGGTCGACGGGCTCCCGAACGCGAGCGAGACCCGCGCGATCCCGTACGACAGCCTGGTCGTCGCCGGCGGATCGAGCTACTCCTACTTCGACCACGATGAATGGCGGCCGCTCGCGCCTGACGTCAAGTCGCTGGAGAGCGCCCTCGAGGTCCGCCGCCGGATCCTGACGGCGTTCGAGGCGGCCGAGGTCGAGCCGGATGCCGAACGCCGCGCCGCGTGGCTCACGTTCGTCGTCGTCGGAGGCGGTCCCACGGGCGTCGAGCTGGCCGGGCAGATCGCCGAGATCGCGCGGGACACGCTGCGCCGCGACTTTCGCTCGATCGACACGCGCGCGGCGCGGATCCTGCTCGTCGAGGTCGCCGACCGCGTCCTGCCGGGATTCCCGCCCCGCCTGTCGGCACGGGCGGCGCGGGCGCTGGAGCGGCTCGGGGTGTCACCGCTCGTCGGGCGGAAGGTCGTCGGCATCGACGCGGAATCGGTCACGATCGCGGCCGCGGCGGGGGAGGGCGAGCGCGTGCCGGCGCGGACCGTCATCTGGGCCGCCGGCGTCGTCGCCTCCGAGCTCGCCACCGCGCTCGCTGCCGAGACCGGCGCCGAGCTCGACCGGGCCGGCCGGGTCGCGGTCGGCCCCGACCTGACCTTGCCCGCCCACCCCGAGGTGCTCGCGATCGGCGACATGGTGCAGGTGCACGACGCGCGTGGAAACCCGGTCCCGCTGCCGGGCCTCGCCCCCGTGGCGATGCAGCAGGGGCGCTACGCGGCCCGCGCGATCCACGATCGCCTGCACGGAAAGGAGCCGCCTTCCTTCCGCTACCGCGACAAGGGGAACCTCGCGACGATCGGCCGCGCGAGCGCGGTCGCCGACATCAAGGGCCTGCAGCTCAGCGGGCTGCTCGCCTGGCTCACCTGGCTCTTCGTGCACCTCTTCTACCTGATCGGCCTGCAGAATCGGCTGCTCGTGTTCATCCGCTGGACGTTCAGCTTCGTGACGCGCGGCCGAGGCGCGCGGCTGATCACCGTGCAGGCGATCCCGCCGACGACCTTGCCGCCGGTCGTTCGCGGTGCGCCGGCCGCGCAAGCCCAGGACGAGGCAGAGTCGCCGTAGGCGTCGGGCCCTGCCCACGACGTGCGCAAGCCGGCCGCGTACCCGACAGCTTTGAGCACGACGAATGCATGTCCCGGCTGCGGTTGTCCTCCTTTGGATGGGTAGTCGGCGGCCGGCTGGCGCCGCCCGCCGACTCGCTTACTGCACGCCCGGCCGTGCGCTCTAACTCTGGCCCAGTCTCACTCTCTTGTTGACCTTGCTCAGCGTAACGTCGTCGATCCCGCGGGAGCAGCGCGTGGCGCGGGTCGTCATCGCGGAGTAACGTGAAAGA
Organism: Actinomycetota bacterium; assembly: GCA_030774175.1. The sequence continues at coordinate 93 of JALYLO010000352.1, read as the reverse complement.
GGAGTTCGACTCGATGCCCGAGTTCTTCGTTCCCGGAGCGGTCTCTCTGCAAGAAGCCGAGAAGGTCTGGCAGGCGACCAAGAAGTTCGCCGA
>JALYLO010000351.1 GCA_030774175.1 Actinomycetota bacterium | reverse complement strand
GGTCAGACCAAGTGTGAAATGAGTGTGACACTTCGTCCACAGGGCCTCTCGCCGGCCGCGCCCTCCCGGGCAGCGTCTCATCGCCGAACGAGGGTTACGAACGTTCCACGGGGCGCGCGAGCAGGCGTTGCAGGTCGGCCTGGGTGTCGACGTCTGCGACGAGGGACGGGTCGACCTCCAGCTCGACGACGTCGAGCTCGTCGTAGGTGCGGTAGAGCGCGAGCGGCCCCTCCGCCAGGCGGCGCTCGAGGAGCGGCAAGGCGCTCTTCGCCCACGCACCCGGGAGCGGTCCCGTCTGGGGCACCGCTGCGTCGGCGCACGCGTCGCCGAGTCGGCACAGCAGCGCGGGGGTGACACGCGGGCAATCGACCGGCAGGAAGACAGCGACGTCGTGTGCGGCCGCCCGCAAGCCCGCGACGACGCCGGCGATCGGCGCGCGCACGTCCGACGCGTCGTCGAGGACCTCGAATGGGAGCTCGCCCGCCTTGCCGACGACGAGCACCTCGTCGCAGGCTTCCGCGAGCACGCGCCGGCCGCGCTCGGCCAGCGTCTCTCCGTCGGCCAGCGCGAGCGCCTTTGGCGTGCCGAAGCGACGGCTCGCGCCGCCGACCAGCAGCACGCCCGTCAGCGGACGATGCGCCACGACTCGGTGTAAACGTTCATGCGCCCGGCGCGGACGAAGCCGCAGAGCGTGATGCCGCGATCGGCTGCGAGCTCGACTGCGAGGGATGATGGGGCCCCGACCGCGACGAGGACGGGGCAGCCGGCGACCGCTGCCTTCTGGACGAGCTCGAAAGACAGCCGCCCGCTGACGCAGATGAGCGATCGCGCGAGCGGCAACGTCCCGGTGCCGAATGCCCAGCCGACGACCTTGTCGAACGCATTGTGGCGGCCAACGTCCTCGCGCAGGCAGAGGAGGGCGCCGGCCTCGTCGAAGAGCCCGGTCGCGTGCAGCCCTCCGGTGGCCGCGAAGCCCGGCTGGGCCGCGCGCAGGCGGTCGGGCAGCGATGCCACGAGCGTCGCGCCGACGCGCAGATCACCCTCGATGCGGGGAGCATCGACCTCGACGGCGTCGAGTGCCCCCTTGCCACAGACCCCGCACGACGAGGACGTGTAGAAGCTCCGCAGGAGGCGGTCGGGATCGAAGCCGGGCGCGTCGAGCTCGACCGTGTTCGACGCGAGGTCGAGAGGCGCGTGCGCGCCGCGGGGGCGCAGCCCTTCGGAAAGCGCGAAGCCGACGGCGAGCTCCTCGTCGTGTCCCGGCGTGCGCATGGTCACTGCCACCGGCCGGCCGTCGATCCGAATCTCGAGCGGCTCCTCGACCGCGACCACGTCGCCGGTCGCCCCGCCGGGGATCCGGACGACGTCGACGCGGGCCGTGGAGTACGGGGGCGCCTGCATGGACGAAGTATCGGTCAATGTCGGCGACCCCCGCAGGCCGGCCCGCGAAACGTTGCGACAGAAGTCGGGGCAGTAGACTCGCCGCCGTGAAGGTGCTGGTCGTCGGCTCGGGAGCGCGCGAGCACGCGCTCGCATGGCGGCTCGCCCAGAGCCCGCTCCTGACCGGGTTGCACGCTGCGCCCGGGAACCCCGGCATCGCAGCGCTCGGCCGTTGCCATCCGCTGCGGGCGGACGACGGTGACGGCCTGCTCGGTCTCGCATTGACGATCGAGGCCGATCTCGCCGTGATCGGCCCCGAGGGCCCGCTCGTGGCAGGCGTGGCCGACGAGCTGCGCCGAAACGGCGTCGCTGTGTTCGGCCCCAGCGCCGAGGCGGCCCGCATCGAGGGGTCGAAGGCGTTCGCGAAGGACGTGCTGCGCAGCGCCGGCGTGCCGGCCGCGGCAACCCTGTCGGTGGCGCGACCCCCCTGTGTCGTCAAGGCTGACGGGCTTGCATCCGGAAAAGGGGTGTTCGTTTGCCGCACGGCGACGGAGCTCGACGACGCGCTACATGCTGTGAGGTCGTTCGGCGGAGGGATCCTGATCGAGGAGCTGCTCGAGGGCGAAGAGGTGTCCCTGTTCGCGCTCTCGGACGGGCGCCGGCTCGCGCCGCTTGCGGCTGCCCAGGACTTCAAGCGGGTGGGTGACGGGGACGTCGGCCCGAACACCGGAGGCATGGGCGCCTACTCGCCGGTGCCCTGGCTCGAGGACGCTGCCGGTCTCATCGAGCGGGTCCACCAGCCGGTGATCGACGAGCTCGCGCGGCGAGGCTCGCCGTTTGTCGGCTGCCTGTTCGCGGGGCTGATGATCACGGCCGAGGGGCCGAAGGTGCTCGAGTTCAATGCCCGCTTCGGCGACCCTGAGACGCAGGTTCTGATGCCGCGCCTGCAGGGCGATCTGCTGGAGGCGCTCGCCGCCGCGGCGCACGGCGACCTGTCGGGCATCTCGCTCGGCGCGTCCGACGAGGCTGCCGTCACCGTCGTGCTCGCTGCGCCGGACTATCCGAGCCGAAGCGACTACCGGGGCATCGAGATCAAAGGCCTCGAGGCGGCTGAAGCGGCCGGGGCGCTGGTCTTCCACAGCGGGACGGCGCTGAGGGGCGGGCAGGTGGTCACGAACGGCGGCAGAATCCTCTCGGTGACCGCCACCGGAGCGAGCCTCGTCGACGCGCGTGATCGCGCCTACGCGGCGGTCGACCTCGTGTCCTTCGAGGGCGCGCAGTTCCGGCGTGACATCGCCGCGGTGGCGGATGTCTGAGCCGCTGGTCGGCATCCTCGTCGGCTCCGAGTCCGACCGCGTGCGCATGCAGGCGGCGCTGGACGAGCTCGACGCGCGGGCGATCCCCTGGGAGTTCGAGGTCCGCTCGGCGCACCGCACGCCGGATGCCGTCGCCGACTATGCAAGATCAGCGGCCGCGCGCGGCCTTAAGGTGCTGATCTGCGGTGCGGGTCTCGCCGCAGCCCTCCCGGGAGTGGTCGCGGCGCAGACGGCGCTACCGGTGATCGGGGTACCGCTCCGATCGTCGATGTCGGTGCTCGACGGGCTCGATGCCCTCCTCTCGATCGTCCAGATGCCGCCCGGAGTCCCGGTCGCGACGGTCGGCGTGGACAACGCGAGGAACGCCGCCGTGCTCGCCGCCAGGATTCTCGCGTTGCTGTGAGCGAGGTCGTCGAACTCGCGGCGGCGCTCGTCCGAATCGACTCGGTCAACCCCTCGCTGCTCGCGGGCGCGGCCGGCGAGACGGAGATCGCGTCGTTCGTCGCCGGCTGGTTGGGGGACGCCGGCCTCGTCGTGAACATAGTCGAGCCGGTGCACGGACGACCCTCGGTCGTCGCCGTGGCTCGCGGGACCGGTCGGGGTCGGTCACTGCTACTGAACGCCCACCTGGATACCGTCGGGGTGGAGGCGATGGAGGACGCGTTCGACGCCCGCGTCGCGGAGGGACGTTTGTACGGGCGCGGCTCCTACGACATGAAGGGTGCGCTCGCCGCCGCGATGCTCGCCGCGGCCGATGCGGCGAAGGCGGGGCTTGCGGGCGACGTGATCGTGGCCGCAGTCGCCGACGAGGAGGTGGCGTCACTCGGCACCGAGGCGGTGCTGAAGACGGTGACCGCGGATGCCTGCATCGTCTGCGAGCCGACCGAGCTCGAGGTGGCCGTCAGTCACCGGGGGTTCGCCGGATTCGAAATCGAGACACGCGGCGTCGCCGCGCATGGCTCCCGCCCCGATCTCGGCGTGGACGCGATCGTGAGAATGGGCCCGGTCCTCGTAGCGCTCGAGGCGTTCGACCGGCAGCTCCAAGAAGGGGCGCGGCATCCGCTGCTCGGGCCCGGCTCACTGCACGCGTCGCTGATCGAGGGCGGCCAGGAGTTCTCGAGCTATCCCGAGCGGTGCATCGTGACCGGCGAGCGGCGCACGCTCCCGGGTGAGACCGTCGCGGACGTCGAGCGCGACCTCCGGGCGCTGATCGTGCCCGGCACGGACGTCGAGGTCCGCACGCTCGTCGCGCGGGATGCGTTCGAGCTCGACCCGGACCACGAGCTCGTACGCATCGTCCGCGCTGCGGCGGGAACCCGAGGGGTGGTTGGGCTTCCCTTCTGGGCGGACTCAGCGCTGACCGCCGCCGCCGGGATCCCGACGCTGCTCTTCGGGCCGGCGGGTGCGGGAGCACATGCCGCCGTGGAGTGGGTCGACATTGCCTCCCTCGAGCGCTGCCGCGCGGTCTACCGGGAGGTCGCCACCGCCCTCTGCAGGTGACCACCTGGGTCGGCTCTACACTGTCCCGAGTGATCGCACGCTACGCCCGCCCGGAGATGAGCCGGATCTGGTCGGAGGAGGGCAAGCTTGCGGGCTGGCTCGAGGTCGAACTGGCGGCCCTCGACGGCTGGGCCGAGGTCGGCGCCGTCCCGGCGAACGACGTCGCCGCGATCAGAGCGCACGCCGCCCCGCCCAGCGTCGAGCGTGTCGCCGAGATCGAGCAGACGAGCGACCACGATCTGGCCGCCTTCGTCGACGCCGTCGCCGAGCAGCTCGGGCCGGAGGGTCGGTGGGTGCATTACGGATTGACCTCGTCGGATGTCGTCGACACGGCGCTCGCGCTCCAGATCCGCGCGAGCGGCGCGCTGATCGTCGCTGGAATCGCGCAGGCGCTCGCCGCCGTCGCGCGGCGCGCGGAGGAGCACCGGCACACCGTTTGCATCGGTCGCTCGCACGGCATCCACGCCGAGCCGACCACCTTCGGCTGGAAGCTCGCAGGCTGGGCGTTCGAGCTCGACCGGGCGCGAGCGCGTGTCGAGCGAGCGCTGGAGACGTGTCGTGTCGGCCAGCTGTCGGGCACGGTCGGCACCTATGCTGCGATCGACCCGGAGGTCGAGCGCATCGCGTGCGCGCGCCTCGGGCTCGAGCCCGACCCCGTCTCGACGCAGGTCATCGCGCGCGACCGGCACGCGGAGCTCCTGTGCGCGCTCGCGCTGTGCGCGACGTCGCTCGACCGGTTCGCGACAGAGATCCGGCACCTCGCGCGTACGGAGGTTCGCGAGGTCGAAGAGCCGTTCGCCGCGGGCATGAAGGGGTCGTCCGCGATGCCGCACAAACGCAACCCGAAGGTCGCCGAGCGGCTCTCCGGCCTCGCCCGCGTCGTCCGGGCCGCGTCGCTCGTCGGCCTCGAGAACATGCCGCTCTGGCACGAGCGCGACATCTCGCACTCCTCAGCCGAGCGGATCGTCGTGCCCGACGCGTTCCTCGCGCTCGACTACATGCTCGACCGCTTTGCGTGGATCATCGACGGGCTCGTCGTGTATCCCGAGCGAATGGAACGCAATCTCTGGTCGTCGCACGGGCTCTTCTTCTCCCATCGCCTCCTGCTCGCGTTGATCGAAGGTGGGCTCGAGCGAGGCGACGCGTACAGGCTCGTGCAGAGAAACGCCATGCGCGCGTGGGACGAGGAGCG
>JALYLO010000350.1 GCA_030774175.1 Actinomycetota bacterium | reverse complement strand
CTGCTCGCCGACCAGCTGAGCGTGCTGATGATGCTGATCGTCTCCGGCGTCGGCTCGCTGATCGTCGCATACTCGATCGGCTACATGGACGGCGAGGACGAGGAGCGCCGCTACTTCGCGTACATGTCGCTCTTCGTCTTTTCGATGCTGCTGCTGGTCGAAAGCGGCAACCTGTTGCTGCTGCTCGCCGGCTGGGGCATGGTCGGCCTCTCGAGCTACCTGCTGATCGGCTTCCACCACGATCGGCCTGCCGCGATCGCCGCGGCGAAGAAGGCATTCGTGATGAACGCGTTCGGCGACGCCACCATGGCGCTCGCGCTCTTCCTGCTGATCCAGCACACCGGCCACCTCGACTACGGCACCGTGTTCGCGAGCTCGCCCCACGGCGGCGGGGTGGCGAACCTGATCGCGCTCGGCCTGCTCGGCGGAGCGCTCGCGAAATCCGCGCAGATCCCGCTGCACACCTGGCTGCCCGACGCGATGGAAGGGCCGACGCCGGTCAGTGCGCTCATCCACGCTGCGACGATGGTGACCGCCGGCGTCTACCTGATCGTGCGCACCCATCCGCTCTTCGAGAACGCCTACCTGATCCAGGACTTCGCGGCCGGGCTCGGCGCGGCGACCCTGCTGATGGCCGGCCTGATCGCGCTCGTGCAGACCGACATCAAGCGCGTGATCGCCTACTCGACGATGTCGCAGATCGGCTACATGTTCGTCGGAGCCGGGCTCGGCGCGTACCCGAACGCGATGTTCCACCTGATGACGCACGCCTTCTTCAAGGCCCTGCTATTCCTGGCCGCCGGGATCGCGATTCACGCCGTCGTCGGGGAGCAGGACATTCGCAACCTCGCAGGCATTGGGAAGCTGATGCCGCAGACGAAGCTGGCCTTCCTGGTCGGCTCGCTCGCACTGGTAGGCATCTTCCCGTTCGCCGGCTTCTTCTCGAAGGACTCGATCCTCGCCGCGGCGCTCGACCGCGGCTGGTACGGCATGCTGATCTACGCGATCGGGATCGTCGGGGCGTTCCTCACCGGCCTCTACGCGTTCCGCCTCTTCTTCATCGTCTTCACGGGCGAGCCGTCCGCGTTCGCGCGTGAGCACTTCCATGCACACGGCGGCCGGGAAGGGCCGCCCTCGATGCGCTGGACGGTCGCCGCGCTCGCCCTGCTCTCCGCGGTCGGCGGCCTGCTGCAGTTCGCGCCGATCTGGCATCCGCTCTCGACGTGGCTCGAGCCGGTTGCCCGTCCGATCGCCGAACCGACGAACGCGCAGGAGTGGGTTTCATCGGGCGTAGCGATCGCCGCGGGCCTGCTCGGGATCGCGATCGCCTGGGCGATCTACTCCGCGCATCGGGCGAAGGCGCCGCGCGCGCTTCCCCTCCTCGAGAAGAAGTTCTACTGGGACGAGCTCTACGACCTGCTCTGGTACCGGACGGCCGACCTGGCCGCGCGCGGCCTCGACGCGCTCGTCGAGCGGCCGCTGATCGCCGGGTCGCTGAGCGCGGTCACGAGCGGCACGGGCCTCGGCTCACGTGAGCTCGGCCGCACGCAGAACGGTCTCGTCCGCTCCTACGCGCTCGCGCTGGCAGCCGGGGTCGGCGTGCTCGCCGTCGTCTTCCTGGCGGCCCGCTGATGCAGCACTGGCTGACGACCATCCTGATCTTCCTACCGGTCGCGGGCGCCCTCGCGATCGCGGTCACGCCGCTTCCCGGCTACTGGCTCGGATCCCTCGCTGCGCTCGTGTCGCTGATCGAGGTCGGCTTCTGGATCACCGCGGCGTCCAAGTTCTCGTTCGGCGACCCCTCGCTCCAGTTCTCGCAGAATCACGCGTGGTTCAGCGACCTGCACGTCAGCTACCACGTCGGCCAGTACGCCTTCTCGCTCTGGCTCGTCGGCATGGCCGTCGTCGTGATGGCAGCGTGCACCGTCTACGGCTGGTGGGCGGGGCGCGAGCGTGCCCGCGCGTACTTCGCGCTGATGCTGCTCCTGACGGGAGCGATCGTGGGCGTCTTCACCGCGCAGGACCTGCTGCTCTTCTACGCGTTCTTCGAGGCGATGCTGATCCCGCTCTACGTTCTGATCGGTGTCTGGGGCGGCGCGAACCGCATGCGCGCCACGCTCACGTTCGTCATCTACACCGTCGTCGGCTCGCTGCTGATGCTCGCCGCGATCATCGTCTACGGACTGCAACAGGGCACGTTCGACCTGACGAAGATGGGACCGAGCAACTCGACGTGGCTCTTCCTCGGCTTCGTCGCCGCCTTCGCGATCAAGTCGCCGCTCTTCCCGCTGCACGGCTGGCTGCCGATCACCTACCGCGAGTCCCCGCCCGAGGTGTCGGCGATTCTCTCCGGAGTGGTCTCGAAGGCCGGCCTCTACGGCCTGCTGCGAATCGCGATCGCGAAGTTCCCAAACGTCGTCGACGACTGGCGCGTCGTGCTGCTCGTGCTGGCCTCGATCTCGCTCGTCTACGGGTCGCTGCTCGCGTTCCGCGCGCCCGACTTCCGCGGGATCGTCATGTACTCGTCGCTCGCGCAGTCGGGCCTGATCACGCTGGGCCTGCTTGCGAACGACGACCTCGGCCTCGACGGCGCAGTGCTGCAAATCATCAACCACGGCCTGATCTCCGCGACGCTCTTCCTGGTCGCCGGCATGGTCGAGCGGCGGACGTCCACCGGGGAGCTCGCGCGGCTCGGGGGAATGGCGCGCGGCCGCCCCGCCCTCGCCACCGTCCTCATGACGATCGGGATCCTTGCACTCGCTGTGCCGCTCTCGAGCTCGTTCGCAGGTGAGTTCCTGATCCTCGCCGGTGTCTTCACGCAGGGGTGGGCCTGGGCCGCGATCGGCGCGGCCGCGATGGTGCTCGCGGCCATGTACATGCTCCGTGCGATCTCCGGGGTGCTCCACCAGGACGTCGGCCCTGCTGTCCCTGAGGCGGCGCTCGACCTGCGCCTCGGCGAGCTGGCCGTCGTCGTGCCGCTGATTCTCTGCCTGCTCGGGCTCTCCGCCTGGCCGAACCTGGTCTCGGGGCACGCGTTCGGGGGCAACCACGCGAAGACCAGCATCGTCCAGGGGCTGCGCAGGTGATCGTCAAGCCGCACGTCGACTGGTTCGCGCTCGCTCCGTCGCTCGCGCTGCTCGCAGCCGCGGGGCTGCTGCTGATGGTCGCGGTCTTCGTGCCGCGCAAGCCGCGCGCCGCCGTCGCTGCGACCGTTGCCTTCGCCGGCTTCGTTGTGTCCCTCGTCTGGGCGGTCGTGCTCGACGACAAGAGCCCGCACCCAAGCGTGCTCGTGCACGACGCGATGTTCCGCGACCGGTGGGCGGCGCTCGCGCAGGTGCTGATCGCCGGCAGCGGCGCCATCACAGTGCTCATCTCCGCACGCGAGCGCTGGCGCGAGGAGCACGTCGCCGAGTACTACGCGCTGCTCGCCGCAGCGGGGGCGGGGATGGCGTTCTTCGTGCAGGCGTCGAATCTGATGACGCTCTTCCTCGGACTCGAGTGGTTCTCGATTGCCCTCTATGTCCTGAGTGCCATCGACATCGACCTGATCGGGTCGCTCGAGGCCGGCCTCAAGTACCTGATCGTCGGCGCCGTCGGCTCCGCGACGCTGCTCTTCGGATCCGCGCTCGTCTACGGCGAGACGGGGCAGCTCAGCTTCGACCGGATCGCCGCTGCGGGCCACGGGCACGACGCGATGCTCGTCGTCGGGCTCGCGATGATCATCTCCGGGCTCGCCTTCAAATCGTCGGCGGCGCCGTTCCACATGTGGACGCCCGACGCCTATCAAGGCGCGCCGACGCCGGTGACCGCGTTCATGTCGTCGGCGACGAAGATCGCGGCGCTCGTCGTCACCTATCGCGTGCTTGCGACGGCGTTTCCGCACGACCAGCACCTGTGGCGCTACGCGATCGCCGTGATCGCCTGCACCTCACTCGCCTGGGGCAACATCGGCGCGCTCGTGCAGCGGAACGTGAAGCGGATCTTCGCGTACTCGTCCGTCTCGCACGCCGGGTTCATGCTGATCGCAGTCGCCGCCGCGAACCAGCTCGGGGGGCGGGCGCTGCAGTACTACCTGATCCCCTACGCGGCGATGTCGCTCGGCGCCTTCGCGGTCGTCGCTGCACGCGAGCGCGAGCTCGGCGTGCCGGTCACGCTCGAGAACCTCGCCGGGTTCGGGTGGGAGCGGCCGTTCTTCGGGTTCGCGATGTGGGTCTTCGTGCTCGGTTTCCTCGGCTTCCCGCTGACCGGCGGCTTCATCGGCAAGTTCTATGTGTTCGCTGCCGCGTACGACCACGGGATGTGGTGGCTGATCGTCGCCGGCGTGATCGCGACGATGATCTCCGCGTACTACTACCTCGGCGTCGTGCGGGCGATGTACTTCCGCGACGCGGCGGAGCTACAGCTCGCGCCCGCCGGCGGGTCGCCTCCCCGTGAGCTGCTGCTCGGCGCCGCCGTCACCGTCTGCCTCGCTGTCACCGTCGGCTCGTTCTTCGCCGTGCAGCCGCTGATCGACGTTGCCCGCAGCGCCGCTCACGCCCTGCCGATCTGAGCGGTGCCCTACGGTTTTGCCGCGCGCGGGAGGGCGAGCCGGCGCACGAACGGGCCCGCGGCAACCGACACCTTGATCGCGAAGACGCCCAGGCACGCGACCAGCGCCGACCAGCCGAGCGGCGGCAGCGTTCCCGCCTGGGTCGCTGGAGAGCGCGCGGCGCAGGAGAGCACGAGCAGCGCCAGTGCGAGCGCCCAGAGCAGCGCCTGCAGGGCGCCGACCGTGGCCTCGCGATCCTCCAGATAGCCACCGAACGCCTCGAGGGCGGATACCGCCGCGAACGGGATCGCAGCGAGCAGCAGGTCGAACGCAAATCCGTGCGCCCCACGTCCGTCGGCCATGGCGGCAATGACGGCAAGGAGGGCCGGAAGCACTCGGCGTCCCACGAGTACCTAGCTTCGCGCCCGGGTCGGACGGTCCTTCTATGCTCACGCCGATCAAGAGGGCGAAAGGACTCGAATGGCAACACTCACCTGGCTCGGGCATGCCGCTTTCCGCATCGATACGGACGGCGGCAAGCGCATCTACGTCGACCCGTTCCTCCAGTCGAACCCGACCACACCGGACTCCGAGAAGCAGCCGGAGCGCGTCGACATCATCGCCGTCACGCACGGCCACTCCGACCATGCCGGTGAGGTCGCGGGCCTCTCGAAGTCGTTCCCCGCCGCGCAGATCGTCGCACAGGTCGAAGTGAAGGGCTGGCTCGGCAAGCAGGGTGCGAACGTCGGCGACCTGCCCGGCCTCAACAAGGGCGGCACGCAGGAGATCGACGGCGTCCGCTTCACCCTCACGAGCGCCTTCCACTCCTCGAGCTCCGACCAGGGCGAGTACCTCGGCGAGTCGTGTGGCCTCGTGATCCGCTTCGACGACACGTCGCTCTACTTCGCCGGCGACACGTGCGTTTTCGGCGACATGCAGCTGATCGCCCGCCTCTACAAGCCAGATGTCGCGGTGCTCCCGATCGGAGACTGGTTTACGATGGGCCCGGAGGAGGCCGCGCTCGCGCTCGAACTGCTCGGCAACCCCCGCTGCGTGCCCTCGCATTGGGGCACCTTCGGCCTCCTGACCGGCACGCCCGACGCGCTCGCGGAGCTGACGAGCGCCCGGGTCGAGAAGCTCGTGCCGGGAGACGTGGTCGAGCTATGAGGGAACGGTGGTTCGGCGCAACCGGCCGGCGCGTCCCAGAGATCGCGCTCGAGGGTGAGTTCGACCTCGGCGACGCGCTCGTGCTCGAGCACCCCGACCGCGAGGCGCTGAGTGACGCGCACGCGCACGGCCGGCCGGTCGTCGTCCGCGCACGTGACGCCGGCGAGGTAAGAGCCGCGCTGGCCCGTCCGGAGGTGGCGACCGCGCTCGTCACCGACCGCTCGCTGCTCGAGCTCGACCTGACCGAGCTCACGTATGGCTAGACCGGTCATCGCCACGTATTCGATCGCCGCGTGCGACCTCGGCGCGGGTCACTGGGGCGTCGCGACGCAGTCGAAGTTCCTCGCCGTCGGCTCGGTCGTGCCGTGGGCGGAGCCGTACGTGGGTGCGATCGCGACCCAGGCCTACGCCAACCCCCGCTACGGCCGCGACGGGCTCGAGCTGTTGCGCGACGGCCTCGGCGCGAGCGAGGTCGTCGAGCGCCTCACCGATGCCGACGACGGGCGCGCGCATCGTCAGCTCGGCGTCGTCGACGCGAAGGGCGGTAGCGCGACCTACACGGGCGCCGCGTGCATGGACTGGGCGGGCGGCCTGGCAGGCCCGTGCTTCGCGGCGCAGGGAAACATCCTCGTCGGCGAGGAGACGGTCGCCGCGCTTGCGACGACGTTCACCGCCACAGAGGGCCAACCGCTCGCCGAGCGGCTGCTCGCCTGCCTCGCATCGGCGCAGTCCGCGGGGGGCGACCGACGCGGCCAGCAGTCGGCCGCGCTGCTCGTGGTCGAGCGCGACGGCGGCTATGCGAGCCTGAGCGACACCCTCGTTGACCTCCGGGTCGACGACCACGAGCGGCCCGTCACCGAACTGGCGCGACTGCATCACATGCACTCGCTGCTCTTCGGGAAGACGCCGCGCGAGGATTGGCTCGAGGTCGACGACGCTCTGCGCACCGAGCTGGCGGAACGGCTGCAGAGGCTCGGCTACATGGGCGAGCTCGACCGGGCACTCGACGACTGGTCGGGGACGGAGAACCTCGAAGAGCGTGTCGACGGCATCGACCGTCTCGACCCGGTGGTGCTCGAGGAGCTGCGGCGGCGATGAGCGAGCCCGGCTACGAGATCCTCTCGATCGAGGACCTCGACCGGTATCCGTCGAGCGTCGGGTCGCAGGTGCTCCGCCCGCTCCGGCGCAGGCTCGGTTTCCAGCCGTTCGGGCTCAACGTCTGGGTCGGCGAGTCGGTGGGCGATCATGTGATCGAGCGACACCGCGAGGTCGACGGCGACGAGGAGTTGTATGTCGTGCTCCGCGGCAACGCGCGATTCACGCTCGCCGAAGCAGTCTTCGAAGCGCCCGTCGGCACACTCGTGCACGCGCGGCCCGGCACGTTGCGGGAGGCGATCGCTCTCGACGCGGGCACGACGGTTGTCGCGCTGGGGGCGAAGGAGGACAAGGCTTTCACTCCGGCGCCCTGGGAGGACTTCTTCGTCGCCTACGCTCTGCTACGTGCGGGCGAGCCGGACCGCGGCCGCGCGGCGATGCATGAGGCGCTCGCGCGCGAGCCCGACGCCTGGCAGGGCCCGTTCAACGCTGCCTGCTTCGAAGCCCTCGCAGGGGAGCCGGACGCGGCGCTCGCGCAGCTGGCGCATGCTCTCGGGCTGAACCGAGCGGAAGTGATGCGATACGCACCCGATGACAGCGACCTCGACTCGTTGCGCGGCGACCCGCGCTACGCGGAGCTGCTCGGATGAGTGGCGTGGGCTCGACGGAGCCCCCGAAGAGCCGTGTCACTCACATCGACGCGCTCGATGCGATCGAGCTGCCCGACGGCTTTGTCTGGCGGCCGGTCCGGCGGCACTTCGGAATCCGCGCGTTCGGCGTCAACGCCTACACCGCCCGCGAGATCGGCGGCCCGATCGTCGAAGAGCACACCGAGCGCCAGCTCGGGCACGAGGAGATCTACCTCGTGCTGCGCGGCCGTGCGCGCTTCACGGTTGACGGCGACGAGCACGAGCTCTCGGCGGGACAGCTGGTGTTCGTCCGCGACCCGTCGCTGAGGCGCGGCGCGATCGCGCTCGAAGCAGAGACGGCGGTGCTCGCGCTCGGAGGGAAGCCCGGCGAGCCACACCGAGTCTCGGCCTGGGAAGCGATGTTCGCCGCCGTCCCCGCCGCGCAGCAGGAACGCTGGGACGAGGCGATCGCGATCCACGAGGAGGCGCTCGCCGACCAGCCCGACCACCCGGCACTGCTCTACAACCTCGCGTGCATGGAGGCGCGTGCCGGCCGGCACCTCGACGCGCTGGCGCACCTGCGGAGGGCCGTCGAGCTCGAGCCGAAGCTGGGCGCCTCGGCGCGCGCGGACTCGGACTTCGCGGCGATCCGCCGCGAGCCCGGCTTCCCGGCGTAGTGCAACATTCCGAAAGTCTCGCGCGCCCTGGCGGCTGCAAAGCTGCGCCGGGCTGTGTCCTCAGTCGCCCCGATAGAACACCGCTATCGGGGCTCCCTGCGTCCTTGCCCGGCTTGCTTTCGCCTGCCAGGATCATCACGGAACTTCCGGAACGGTGCACTCGTCTCCTCGATCGCCGGGAAGTCGCAGGCCAGAAGCGCGGACGCGGAACGCCGGCACGGGGTCCGACTCCGGCCGTGCCACCACGAGTACGGCGCCGAACCCCTCTTCAGGGGAAAGCGCGTCGACCACGAGCTGGAGCCCCACCGCGAGGGCGAAGGCCTTGTGGGCCTGCGGCCCTCCGAACGGCACCAGCTCCTCGGCCCGCGCGCGCCCCGCGAGCACGTCGCCCTGGGTGACGGCGCCCATCGACACGTCGGCCACGACCGGCCGCCCGTCCGACGACGGGACCGCGATCGCGAGCGGGTTCGTGCCGGTGAGGACGGGCCCACCGTCGGGGTGGGGAAGCCGCCGCGGCGAGGTTGCGGTCAGCAGCGCCACGAGCCCTCCGTCAGCGAGCAGCCGCACCCAGTAGCCGAGCGACCCGGTGGGGAAGGTGCGCGAGCAGACGACGAGCCGCGCCCGGGCCGGAGGCTCGGCGAGCTGGGCCCGGACTGCCGCAGCGAGCGTCAGGTAGCCGAGGGCCCCGCCGCCGTCCCAGCGCTCGTACTCCGCCTCCGAGGTCACGCGCCGCGGGCGGGCGTCGACGGCGTGGGAATCCCAGGTCTCCAGCCATTCGATGCGCGACAGGCCGTGCCCGGCCTGCCCGCGCCGCTCCGCGTCGAGGAAGTGCGCCGCGAGCGTCTCGACGTCCTCGGGACGGAACCCGAGCGCCCGCAGGCGCGGGCGCGCCTCCTCAGGACGCACGGCGCCGGGCCGCCTGACAGAACCCCACGGCGAAGGGCAGAGCCAGGAGGGCGGGCGGCCAGAGGCGGCGCGCCGGAGACGGGAAGAGCCGTTCCGAGAACTCGAGCACGGGCCAGCCACGCTCGCGCGCTGCCCTCCGCAGCGCGGCGTCCGGGTTGACCGCCACCGCGGTCCCGACCACCTCCAGAAACGGCAGGTCGCTGTGAGCATCGGAGTAAGCCGTGCAGGCGGAGAGGTCGAGGCCCTCGGCCCCGGCGAGCTCGCGCACCGCCTGCGCCTTGCCTTCTCCGTGCGCCGCCCGCAGCACCCTGCCCGTGTAGACGCCGTCGACGATCTCACAGGTCGAGCCGACCGCACCGTCGAAGCCGAGGTCGTCGGCGATGTGTTGGACGATCTCCTGCAACGTGGCCGAGACGATGTAGACCCGCTCGCCGCGTTCGCGGTGCTGCTGGACGAGACGCAGGGGCTCCGCGTAGACAAGTGGGCGCAGCACGGGCTCCATCGCGCCGCCGACGAGGCGCTGGAGCTCCTCGACCGGAAACCCGTTGAGCATGCGCATCCCCGCCTCGGCCGCGAAACGCACCCGCTCGGCGCTCGCACCGCGTGCCTGAAACAGCAGCTGGAAGTACGCCGACTTCAGCAGATCGACGCGCGAGATCAGCCCCCGCTCGCGAAACGTGCCCGCGAGGGCGAGCACGGAGGACCGCCGAATCAGCGTGCGATCGAGGTCGAACAGGGCCGCCGCGCTCATCGCACGAGAAACCCGACCTGGAATGCACGCGCGCCCGCGGCTGGCGACTCAGACACGGCGCATCTCGCCCGGTTCGGGCTTGAACGTAGACACCGCTATGACCTGCGCCCGACCCGTGCGACCTGCTTGGTCTGAGCCATCCCCACGAGCACGCAATTCCACATCGAGTCTCTCCGGCTACGACACGAGCGGCAGCGTACGGGTGAACCCACCGGCCCGGCTCGCATCGATCGCCCGCGTGAGCTCGAAGATCGCCTGTGCAGGCCCCGATTCGGGGTCGCTCACGACCAGCGGCACACCGACGTCGGCTGACTCACGGAGGCGCGTGTCGAGTGGCACGTGACCGAGCATGGCGACGCCGAGCTCGGCCGCGAGCCGATCGCCGCCCCCGGCGCCGAACACCTCCGACGTCATGTTCTCGACGACGCCCACGACGCGCATCCCCGTCTTCTTCGCCATCGTCGCCGCGCGCGATGCCACCTCCTGCGCGAGCGGCTGCGGGGTTGTGA
>JALYLO010000349.1 GCA_030774175.1 Actinomycetota bacterium | reverse complement strand
TCGTCGACCTCCGCACGGCAGACCGGGCAGTGCAGGTCGCGGCCGCCGAGACGCCTCTCCATCGCCTTGATCTCGAGCTCGCGCTCGCGTACGTCCTCGAGGTACTCGGGCGGCCGGAAGAGCATGTAGATGAGCGGCCCGATGAACGGGACGATGCCGAGGCCGGTCGAGACCCAGACGAGCAGCTGATCGTCGATTCGCCGCCGGGCGTCCTTGTAGACCCAGTAGATCGTCGCAACCCAGAACACGAGCACGAGCAGGAGCGCGAGGTTGCGCATCACGTACCACGTCGACGAGTGGAAGAAGTCGTGCACGCTGCCGAAGGCGGAGGCGATCACAGGAGGATTCTTCCTAGTCCGTAGCCCGCGGCAAACGTCAGCCCGATGAAGAGCACTAGCAGGAGGAGGGCGAAGAGAAAGACGCTGATTCGCTCACCGCGACGGGCCATCGTATGCATTTCAGTCGGATCGGGAGAGGTCGGCAAGCAGGTAGAGCGAGCCGGTGACCAGCAGCGCCCCCTCCGGGCCGGCCAGCTCGAGCCCGCGCAGGCGCGCCCGAGCAGGGTCCTCGACGGATTCGACGCGCGGGAAATAGGGTCGTGCAGCCGCCGCCAACTCGTCCGCAGGGATCGCCCTGGCGTTCGAGGACCGCGTCGCCACGAATGTGTCGCCACGTTGGGCGAGTGCCCTCAGCATCGAGTCCGCTTCCTTGTCCGCGAGGATCGAGGCGACGAGTGTGAAGGTGCGGTCGGGCAGCCGCGGCAGCAGCCACCCGACGCCGGCGAGGTTGTGGGCGCCGTCGTGGATCTCCAGAGGCCGCTCGCCGCGCCGCTCGAGGCGGCCGGGAAGCGGGGCGGCGTGCTGGGGGATCGCGGCGAGCGGCCGTTCCAGGTACGCCTCGGCCGCGGCGCCGGCCAGCGCGAGCGCGCTCCGGCCCGGGTGGTCGACGCGCACCGCCCCCTCCGCACGGGCCAGGTCGACCCACTCCGGCTCGCCCGTCACGACGATCGACCCCGGCCGGACGACGGCGAGCTTCTCGGCCGCGATCAGCTCGCGGGTCGCCCCGAGCACCTCGGTGTGGTCGAGCGCGACGTTCGTGAGCACGACAACCGGCGCGTCGACGACATTCGTCGCGTCGAACCGGCCGCCGAGCCCTGCCTCGACGGCGGCCACCTGCACGCCACGCGCGGCGAAGTCGGCGAACGCCGCAGCGGTGAGCGCCTCGAACTGCGTCGCTCCAACCGCCTCAGCATCCGGACGAATCCGCTCCAGCGCGCGCTCGGCGCCGTCGGGGTCAGTGTCGAGACGCTCGTGCCAGCCGGCGACGTGAGGCGAGAGGTACGACGCCGACCGAAGACCCTCCGCGTCGAGGAGGCGCGCGATCGTGCGTGCGGTCGTCGACTTTCCATTGGTCCCGACGACGTGGATCGACATAAACGACCGCTGAGGGTTGCCAAGCCGGCCGAGCAGCGCCGAGATCCGCTCGAGCCCGAAGCCCTCGGTGGGCCACGGGCTGAGCGCCTCGACCCAGTCGACGGAGTTAGAGGTCGCCGATTGCATCGAGCTCGCGGCGATAGCGCTCCAGCTTGGCTCGCTCGGCGGCCACGACCTCGGCCGGCGCGTTCTGGACGAACCGCTCGTTCGCGAGCGCCTGCTCGGCGCGCGCAATCTCTTTGCGCAGGCGCTCACGCTCGGCCTGTGCATTGCCGTTCTCGCGCTGCGGGGCGCGTTCCGGCTTCACGACCGCCTCGAAGATCCGCTTCTCCTCGCCCTCGAGCTGGGGGGCGACGCCGGCGCGGCGGAAGACCTGCGCGTATTCCTGCACACGGGTCAACGCGCCCGCCTCGGAGGCGTCGCCGGCATCGGGCCAGGGCGCGACGATCAGCCGGGTCGCGCGATCCGGAAGGTACGACCAGATCTCTTCGGTGACGTGGGGCATCACCGGGTGCAACAGCTTGAGCAGCCGCTCGAGCGCAGCGGTCGCCGTCGCGCGAGTGTCGGTGTCGCCGTCGTAGAGCCGAGCCTTGACCGCCTCGAGGTACCAGTCGCAGAAGTCGTCGAACGTCAGGTGGTACAGCTCGTCGGTCAGGTGGGCGAAGTCGAAATCGCCGATCAATTGCTCCGCCGTGCGCTGGGACTGCGAGAGGCGCGCGAGGATCCAGCGCTCCTCGAGTGACGACGGGCGCTCGTCAGGCTTCGTTCCTTCGCACGCGGTGATGATCAGTCGCGCCGCGTTCCAGAGCTTGTTCGAGAGCTTGCGACCCTCCTCGAGCGCCGAGTCCGAGAAACGGACGTCCTGCGTGAGTGAGTTCTTCATCAGGCCGTAGCGCGTGGCGTCGGTCCCGTGCTTCTCGATCAACTCGAGCGGGTCGATCCCGGTCTTCAGCGACTTCGACATGCGCCGGCCGTCCCGAGCAAGCACCGTCGTATGGATGATCACCTCGCGGAACGGGATCTCGCCCATCATCTCGAGGCCGGAGAAGATCATCCGGTTCTCCCAGAGGCGGATGATCTCGCGGGCCGTCGTCTGCAGGTGCCCCGGATAGAAGTACGCCAGGTCCGGGGTCTCGTCCGGCCAACCGAGGGTCGCGAACGGCCACAACGCCGAGCTGAACCAGGTGTCGAGCACGTCGGTCTCGCGTGTCAACTCCCCCGAGCCGCACTCACCGCACGCGGACGGGGCGTCCTCCTCGACCGTCATGTGCCCCTCCGGGCAGTACCACGCAGGGATCTGGTGGCCCCACCAGATCTGCCGCGAAATGTTCCAGTCAGGGGCGTTCTCGAGCGAGTCGATCGCGAACCGGTGCTGGCTCTCTGGATGGAAGACGATCCTTCGCTCGCGCAACGCCTGCAGCGCCGGCCGCTTGATCTCGTCCATCGCACACCACCACTGCAGCGAGATGCGTGGCTCGATGCGGGTCTTGCAGCGCGCGCAGACGGCAACGCTGTGCCGGTAGTGCTCACGCTGCTCGAGCAAGCCCCGCTCCTTCGCCCACGCGAGAATGCGTTCATCGGCCTCCTTCTGCGTCAGGCCTTCCAGGCCCTCCGCCGTGACGCGCCCGTCCGGCCCGATCGAGCTCGGCTCCGGGAGGCCGTGGTCGCGGCCGATCGCAAAGTCGGTTGGATCGTGGCCGGGCGTCACCTTCAGCGCCCCGGTGCCAAACTCGCGGTCGACGCGCTCGTCGGCGATCACCGGCACGCGGCGCTCGAGCCACGGCACGATCACCTCGCGACCGATCAGGTGCGTGTACCGCTCGTCCTCCGGATGCACCGCCACGGCGACGTCGGCGGGGATCGTCGCAGGACGGACTGTGGCGATCGCGATGTACCCGTCGCCGCTGCCGTCGGACAACGGGACGAGCGGGTAGCGGATCGTCGAGAGGGTGTCGTCGATGTCTTGATGCTCGAGCTCGAGGTCCGAGAGGGACGTCTCGTGGTACGGGCACCAGTTGATGATGCGATTCGCCCGGTAGATCCAACCGCGACGGTGGAGGTGCACGAAGAAGCGCGTCACCGCACGGATGTACGCGTCGTCCATCGTGAACCGCGTGCGTCGATAGTCGAGCGACGCACCCATCCGGCGGAACTGGAAGAGGATCTTCCCGCCGTACTCGTGCAGCCACTCCCACACGCGCTCCTCGAACGCCTCGCGCCCGATCTCCTGCCGCGATGTGCCTTCGCTGACGAGCACGTTCTCGACGACGCTCTGCGTCGAGATGCCGGCGTGGTCGTAACCGGGCTGGAACAGCGTGTTGAAGCCCTGCATCCGCTTCAGGCGAATCACGGTGTCGCCGATCGCCAGCTGGAGGGCGTGGCCGGTGTGGAGCTCGCCGGTCACGTTCGGCGGCGGATGCGCGTCGACGTACGGCGTCCGGGCGGGGTCGGGGTCGGCGTTGTAGAGGCCTTCCTCCTCCCACATCCGCTGCCAGCGCTCCTCGACGCCGTGCGGCTCGTACCTGGGCTGCAGCTCCGGGCTCATTGGAAACTCCAGCTCATCGGAGCGCCATCCTACGCAGAGAACTTCGCACGGCCTGAGGGTCGAGTCCGAACCGAGGGATCAGGTCACGCAGCGACTATGCAGACGAGTATGTCGAACCTGCTGCGCCCGCAACAGGAATCAAGGAACGAACGGCGCGGCCGACGACGCCGTCAGCGCGGCGCGCGTCAGCCCGCGCTCGTCGAGCGTCGTGAGACGATCGCTCGAGAACACGAGGCCGACTGCCAGCCCTCCTCGTACACGAGGGCCGACGCGGGGTCGGCGACGACCTCGGCGACCGGCTCGAAGCTCATCGCGCGACGGCGTAGCCCTGCATCCCGCGCGCGTTCGCGGCGGCACGCAGCTGGCCGCCGTCGCGCGCG
>JALYLO010000348.1 GCA_030774175.1 Actinomycetota bacterium | reverse complement strand
AACGATGGGGTCAACTGCTTCGCGCGCGACGGCTCGCGTTGGAAGACGCGCATGTTCGCTCCGAACCACGGTGTCGCCGAGGACGCCGCCACGGGCTCTGCCGCGGGACCGCTCGCCGTGCACCTTGCCCGCCACGGCCGCATCGCCTTCGGCGAGCAGATCGAGATCTCCCAGGGGGCCGAGATCGCTCGTCCGTCGACGCTGTACGCGCAGGCCGACGGGAGTGCAGACCGGATCGAGCGCGTATTGGTGGGCGGTTCGGCGGTGACCGTCGCCCGCGGTGAGTTCAGCCTGCCGTGACGCGCAGGCCGACGATCTCGGGCAGTTCGAGCGCGAGCGCCGTCCAGAACACGCCGCCGTCGCGCGTCAGGTAGAGGCGGTTTCGCGCGGCGTAGACCGCGACATCGGGGTTGTCGTCTGCCACGGCGATTGCGACGCCCGGCGGAAGCCCGCGTCCCGACTCGCGCCACGTCATCCCTGCGTCGTGCGAGACGACGAGCGGCGGCTTCGTCTCGACGACGGCGAATACGGCCGATCCCGAGGCCGAAGCATCGACGACGAGCGGCAGGTTGAGCACAGGCCGAGGCGCTGACTCGACCGCGCCCTCCCACGGCTCGACCTCGTCCGTCTCCAGGTCGATGGCGAACGCACCCGCGACGGTCTGGACGATCGCGATCATTCTGCGAGCACCGAGGCGACGACGGCGGTGGCGCGACGGGCCGCTCCGGCCGGGGCGAAACCGGCGTTGCGTGCCACGACGTATGCGGTCGCGAACGCGTCGCCCGCGCCCGTCGGATCGCCGGGCAGCGCGTGTGCCGGGATCTGCTCCGAGCGTCCCGCGAGGTAGAGCGTCGACCCGCGCGAGCCGCGCGTCACCATGACCTCCGGCACGCCGAGCGCGACTGGGTCTCCGAGCACCTCCGCCTCCTCTTCCGCCAGTTTCAGCACCCAAACGTGCCGCAGGATCTCGTGGTCGAAGTCGCCGTCGAGGCGCAAAGGGCCGACCTCCGGCGCACGCACGAGGCCCTGGCCGTCCAGTGAGATTCGACACCGGCGGGCGAGGGCGGCCAGCGTTTCGAGTGGAAACTCACCACGCGCGAGTGGCGCGACGTGTGCCCACCGCGCCGTCGGCAGCGCCGGCAGGTCGGCGGGGAGCCAGGTGTCGCCGAGCGACTCGACGCGCATCTCGCGCCGGTCGCCTTCGTAGTCGAACGAGAAGGCCGCCGTCGACACGCCCGGCACGTAGCTCACGGGTGTGCCCAGGCGGACGAGCGGTGGCAACAGCGCCTCACGGTCCGCGGCTGCGCAGCGAGCGACGACGTGGGCGGGCACCCGCAACCGCTGCAGCGCGCGCGCGCCGTGGTACGGCCCCCCGCCGACGTGCGGCGGACGGCCGGGACGCTCGTCCCGCGAGAGGTTCCCGATCAGCGCGATCACGCGTCCGCGAGTATGCGGGCTGTCGGCCTCCTTGCGACGACGCGGGCGAGGGCGGCGAGCGCGAAGGCCGCCGCGAAGCTCGGCAACGACGCACCGCCCCACGGAAGCGCGTGCGGGTGTGCGTGGGAGACGAGACTCGTCCACCATGCCGGCCCTTGCGGATACAGCCACTGGTAGAGGCAGAATCCCGCCAACCACGCTGCGATCATCTCGAGCCGAACCTCGGGCGACCCGAAGATGCGGCCGCGGTCGTAGTGGCGTCCGGAGAGGAGCCAGTCGGCGAGCAGCACCGCGAAGAGCGGCACGAAGAACGAGCCGAGGAGGTAGAGGAACGGCTGGTAGTTGCGCAGGTCGATCACGAGTGCGCCGAGGGTCGCGATGCCGGCGATGCCGGCGACGAGCAGCCGCTGCGGCACGCGCGGCACGAGGTTCTGGAGGCTGACGGCGCCGGAGTAGACATTCGCGAACGCCTCGTCGCTTTCGTCGACCGTGAGGGCGAGCAGCGCGAGCACGCTCGCGGCGCCGCCCGCGGCGATGGCCGTGAGCAGTGCGGGCGCCTCGCTGATGTGACGCGACAGCGCGATCACCGCACCGAGCGTGAAGAGTGGGACCGTCGGCACGAGGTAGCCGAGCCCGGCGCTCAAGAAGCCGGCGCGCCGCGTCCGGGTGAAGCGCGTGTAGTCGGCGACGAGCGGCGTCCAGCTGATGATCGAGGCGAGCACGAGGTCGAACCCGGGCCAGAAGGCGTGTGCGCCGCCGCGGTGCCAGAGCCGGATGGGGTGCTGGCCGTGCAGCGACCACCAGCAGAGGTAGAGCAGGGAGGCGATCACGACCCAGATCGCGAACTTGCGCACGTACTTCCGCACGAAGCCGACCGGACCGAGGAAGGCCAGACCGGTCGCGACCGCACCGAAGAGGATCTTCCAGAACGCGACGCCGCCGAACCCGAGCACGTGCTGCGACAGCGCGCTCGCGCCCGTGGCGATGATGATCAGCTCGAACACCGACCAGCCGAGGCATTGCGCGATATTCAAGCCGGTGGGGAGATAGGAGCCTCGCCGTCCGAGCGGGGCGCGCAACAGCACCATCGTCGGCACGCGCGCATCGGCGCCGATCAGCCCGCCGAGCCCGAGCAGCAGGTTGCCGACGATCGCGGCGGCGACGATCGCGGCGACCGCCTCGGGTAGCGAGAGCGCGAGGCCGAACTCGTCCACCGGCAGCACAAGAAAGGCGCCGGCGACGATCACGAGGAGCGACACGGAGAGGTTCGACCAGAGCAGGAAGCCGTCGAGCACGCCGAGCACGCGCAGGCGCTCCGGGACGGGCTCGATGCCCCAGGACG
>JALYLO010000347.1 GCA_030774175.1 Actinomycetota bacterium | reverse complement strand
GCTGCTCGGGCGCAACCTGCTGTCGGAGATCGTCATCGCCGGGACGCCGGCCGGACAGGCCCGCCACGAGGCGTTGCCGGCCGGCGTGCGCGGCGCCGTCCTGACCGTCGCCGGACACGACCACCAGGTGGCTGCGCTCGCAGTCGGCGCAGCGCGACCGAACGCGCTCTTCAACTCGATGGGCTCAGCCGAGTCGCTCGCACGCTGCGTCGACGGTGGCCTCGAGCCGGTGGTGACCGGCCGCCTCGCCCGGCAGGGGCTGACCGTGGGGTGGGGCGTCGTGAGCGGCCGCTCGGGGGTGCTGGGTGGGCTGCGCACGGGGCTCGTGCTCGAAGAGGTCGCGCGGCTCCTCGGGAGACACGACCCGGAGTCCCGGCGGGTGCTGGGCGAGGAGGCGCTGCTCCTCGCCCCCGGCGACGCTCCTGACGACGTCCTCTCATCCGACGGAGATCCCCGACGGGTGCCGGGCCTGCTCGCCGGGGGTGTCTCGCCGGCGGCGATCTGGGCCGCGGCCGTTCGCGAGCTCACGGCGGCGAGCATGGCGCTCCTGGCAGGCATGGCCGCCGAGCTCGGGCAGCCCGAACGAGTCGTGCTCGGGGGCGGCTGGGCGCGCAATCCCGCCGTGCTCGCCGAGAAAAGACGCCGGCTCCGTGACGTTGCCGTCAGCAGGTTGCGTGAGGCCGGCGCGGTGGGCGCGGCCTTGCTCGCCGGCGTCGCAGCAGAGATCCTTGAGCGGCCCGACAGCGACCCGTCGCCGATGTGGTCCGCTCGCATCCACGCTCCCCGAGAAAGAGAGGCTTCGTTATGAACGAGACCGCGGTCACGGTTACGGGTCGCGATCCTTCCGTGACGCTCCCGCCCGCCGGAGTTCCGGCGCTCGCAGTCCGGGGCCTGACCAAGAGCTACGGGCACGTGCGTGCGCTGCGCGGAGCGTCGTTCGAGGCGTACGCCGGCGAGGTGACTGCTCTCGTGGGCGACAACGGAGCCGGGAAGTCCACGCTGATCAAGTGCGTCGCCGGGGTCATCCAGCCGGACGAAGGCATGATCGAGGTCAACGGTGCGCCGGTCACGATGACCGATCCCCAGCACGCGACACAGCTCGGTATCGAGACGGTCTATCAGGACCTCGCGCTCGCACCCGACCTCGACGCGGCGGCCAACGTCTTCCTCGGACGCGAGGTGCGCCGCATCGGCTTCCTCCACAACCAACCGGAGATGCGCCGTCGCACCGCGCGCAGCTTCCAGGAGCTGGGGGTCGGGATGGTGCAGGACCTGCGCGCGCCGGTGGCCGCGTTCTCGGGGGGCCAGCGGCAGTCGGTCGCGATTGCGCGCGCCGCGATGTGGGCCAAGCACGTGATCGTGATGGACGAGCCGACCGCGGCCCTCGGAGTGATCCAGACGCAGAAGGTCCTCGAGCTGATCCTGAAGATCCGCGAACGCGGCCTTGCGGTTGTCTTCGTCTCGCATAACCTGCCCCAGGTGCTCGAGGTCGCCGACCGCATCGAGGTGATGCGCCTCGGAGCGCGCGTCGCCCGTTTCCGCCGCGACGAGGTCGGTGTCGAACGGTTGATCGCCGCCATTTCCGGCGCCTACACGAACGAGGTGCAGGCGTGAGCGGCACCGCGGCAGCACCCGAGTCAGGCGCGCCGCTCGAGGGGGCGGGGGTCGCCGTCGAGCCGACCGAGTCCGCGTTCCACCGGCTCACGCGGAGCACCGTCGTCGTCACGTTCGCCGCGCTCTCCGCGATGATCATCGGGTTTGCGATCAAGGCTCCGGGCCAGTTCGACACCTGGTCGAACTTCCGGCAGCTCGCCCAGAACGTCGCGATCCTGACCGTCGTCAGCGTCGGAACGACCTTCGTGATCGCGACCGCCGGCGTCGACCTGTCGATCCCGAGCGGGATCGTGCTCGGCGAGGTCTTCGCCGTGAAGGCGCTCGGGCTGATCCACATTCACGGTGGCGGCACGGCCGTCGACGTCGCGGGCACCGACAGCAGGGCCACGTACATCCTCGCCGCGCTCGGCGGGTCGCTGGCCGCGGGGCTGGCGCTCGGGATCGTCAACGGGGTCGCGGTCGGGTACATGCGGATCCCGCCGTTGCTCGCGACGCTCGGAACGCTCGGTGCCGGCCTCGGCTGCGCGCTGCTGCTCCAGAACGGGGTCAACACCGCCACGTACGCGCTCGATCCGATCTCGAGCGGACATGCCATCCCGGGCCTCCCGAACCTGATCCCGATCGCGGCGATCGTCGTGCTGCTCGGCGTCGTGCTGCTCAACTTCAGCGTGTTCGGGCGCCACACACTCGCGATCGGCAGCAACGCGGAAGCCGCGCGCAGGGTCGGCATCAACGTGGAGCAGCACCTGCTGAGGGTCTACGTGCTCGGCGGCATCATGAGCGGCTTCGCGGGCTTCCTGTCGCTCTCGTACTTCACGACGACCTCCCTCGCCGGCCACTCGACGGACAACCTGAAAGCCATCACCGCCGTCGCGCTCGGCGGTACGAGCCTGTTCGGCGGCGTCGCGTCGATCATCGGGACGCTGATTGGCGTCTGGATCCCCGCCGTGCTGCAGAACGGGTTCGTGATCATCGGCGTGCAGCCCTACTGGCAGGACGTCGTGGTCGGCTTCGTGCTGATCCTCACCGTCTGGGCCGACCAGGTGCGGCGACGCGCGCGCCAGCGCTGACGCCGTGCGGAGCTGTGCCCCCAGTCGCAACCGTCGCCACACCGCGTTGACGAACCCAACGGCGGGCGGCCGGACGGGCGACGGCATCGGCGTTACCGGATCGCGAATTCGTGCGATCGGCGATCCGCGCGCGCCGACGTCGGCTACCTG
>JALYLO010000346.1 GCA_030774175.1 Actinomycetota bacterium | reverse complement strand
TTCTTCCACTCAGCCGTCTCCGGGCGCTGCCGCCGGGTCGAGGGATACCTCGCGCAGGTGCTCCAGCGCCGGCGCAATCACGAGACGTTCAGGTACTACGCGGTCGCCAGCGAGCAGCGGCCCGATCTCGTCGAGAGGTTCGGCGTCACGCGTATGCCGACCCTCGTCGTCCTCGAGAACAAGACCGTGCGCGCCCGTCTCGAATCGCCTCGCGGCTGCCGCGAGATCGAGCGGTTCCTCGCGCCCTGGTTGCAATGAGCCCTGGTTGAAATGACTGAGCGTCGCCGTCGGGCGACGCTTACTAGGCTTCCGCGGCATGCCTGCGCCGAACATCCCCTTCCCGCCGACGGAGGCCGAGCTCGTCCGGGTGCTGCCCGAGGGTGACGAGTGGCAGTACGAGCCCAAGTGGGACGGCTTTCGGGGTGTGCTCGAGAACGCCGGCGGCGAGCTGGCGGTCTGGTCGCGGAAGGAGCGGCCGCTCCTGCGCTACTTCCCCGAGCTGCGCCCGCTGGGCGATCTGCTCCCGCCCGACTCGGCCCTCGACGGGGAGATCGTGATCGCCCGTGACGGCGCGCTCGACTTCGACGCGATGCAGATGCGTCTGCACCCCGCGGAGTCACGGATCAAGCGCCTGTCCGCCGAGATTCCGGCCGACTTCATCGTCTTCGACGTGCTCGTGTGGGACGGCGAGCCGGTGTGGGAGCTTCCGCTCGAGCAGCGCCGCGTGCGGGTCGAGGCGCTCGAGGGCTTCCGGATCTCGCCTGCGACGCGCGAGCTCGCCGAGGCGCAGGGGTGGCTCGCGCGGTTCGAGGCGCTCGGGCTCGACGGCGTGGTCGCGAAGCGGCTCGGCGTTCCGTACCTGCCGGGGTCGCGGGACGGCATGGTGAAGGTGAAGGAGCACAAGTCGGCGGACTGCGTCGTCGTCGGAGTCCGCTGGAAGGGCGACCGGCGCGAGATCGCGACGCTCCTGCTCGGGCTGTACCGCGACGACGGCGGTGTCGACTATGTCGGCTCCTGCGCCGTCGGGGCCGGGCTGCGGAAGGAGGTCGCGGAGCGCGTCCTGCCGCTGCTCGACGAGTCGTCGGAACGTCGCTTCTCGGAGCCGAACCGCTGGGGGACCGGCGACCTGGAAGAGACGGCGGTGAAGCCGGCGCTCGTCGTCGAGGTGCGCTACGACAAGGTGCAGGGCAACCGCTTCCGGCACGGCACGAAGTTCCTCCGCTGGCGCGAGGACAAGGCTCCGGCGGAGTGCACGTGGCGTGAGCTGCGCACTCCACGCGATCCGAACGCGCCGGGCATCGACGCTCTGCTCGGGTCAGCGTCGAGGCCGTAGTGCAACATTCCGAAAGTCTCGCGCGCCCTGGCGGCTGCAAAGCTGCGCCGGGCTGTGTCCTCGGTCGCCCCGATAGAACACCGCTATCGGGGCTCGCTGCGTCCTTGCCCGGCTTGCCTTTCGCCTGCCAGGATCATCACGGAACTTCCGGAACGTTGCACTAGCGGAGATGGCCGGCCGAGAAGAGCTCCTCCACCGTCGAGTCGAGGGCGCGCGCGATGGCGATCGCAAGCGTGACGGCCGGGATCGAGTCGCCGCGCTCGATCGACCCGACGGTCTGACGCGAGACGGAGACGATGTCGGCCAGCTCCTGCTGCGAGTAGCCGGCCCGAGCCCGCTGCATCCGAAACTCGTCCCACCACCAAGGCTGCATCGGGAGAACCTCACCGAAGGAACCCGCGAGCGCAAGTGTCCCTTTTGACAAGCGGACCCCACTGTGACTGCCACCGGACGTGTCTTTCGTGACGCGTGGACCCCACGGTGACTGCCACCGGACGTGTCTTTCGTGACGCGTGGACCCCACTGTGACTGCCACCGGACATGTCTCGGCGGCCGGAGGAGATGTCTCGCGGCGGCGGAAGAGCCCTTACGTGCTCAGCCGGTCGAGCCTGCTTGCGAGCGAGGGCGGATTGCGCCACATTCCCTGCATCGGATCTCCCGCCGACTCGATCCGCGCGGGCATCGTCTCCACCGTGAACGCCTCCGGCTCGACCTTGCTGACCTCCTCCCAGCGAAGCGGTGCCGAGACGCGCGCGTCCTGAGTGGGGCGCACCGAGTACGCCGACGCGATCGTGCGGTCGCGCGCGTTCTGGCCGTAGTCGACGAAGACGCCGACGCGATCTGCGACGCGCCAGGTCGTCGTCGCGATCGCCTGGTCGCCGACGCGCCGCTCGACCTCGACTGCGAGTGCCTTCGCGAAGCGCCGCACGTCCGGAAACTCGAGCTCACGCCTGATCGGCGCGAGGATGTGCAGTCCGGTCGCCCCGGAGGTCTTCGGATACGACGGCAGCCCGAGCTCGTCCAGCACCTCGCGCACGACGAGGGCGATGTCGCGCACGAACGGCCACTGCCCGTCGCTCGTCGGGTCGAGATCGATCAGGAGGTAGTCGGGCTTCTCGACCTCGGGCACGCGCGAGTGCCACGTGTGCAGTTCGATGCAGCCGAGGTTC
>JALYLO010000345.1 GCA_030774175.1 Actinomycetota bacterium | reverse complement strand
CCGCGCACGCCATCGCGAGGTAGGTCTTGCCGGTGCCCGCCGGGCCGATCCCGAACGTGAGCGTCGAGCCGCGGATCGCGTCGATGTAGGCCTTCTGGCCGACCGTCTTCGGCGCGATCTTCTTGCCTCGGTGCCGCCAGACGACCGCGTCGAAGACCTCGCGCACGTCCTGCCCCGCCTCGACGGCGCCCAGCACCGCATCGACGGTGTGCGCGCCGATCTGATGGCCGCCCTCGACGAGCTCGACGAGTTCGTCGACGAGCGCCCGGGCCTCGGCGACGTGCTCGTCGTCACCCTCGAGGGTCAGCTGGTTCCCGCGCAGGCGGATCGTGCACTGCATCCGCTCGCGCATGGCGATCAGCACGCCGTCGGAGATCCCGGCGAGCTCGGCCGCGACCGCGTTCGAAACGTCGAGGGTTTCCTGCACGAGTGAAGTGTAGGTTGCCCTCGATGGAGCGGAAGTGGTGGACGCTGCTGACGGTCTGTGTGGCCACCTTCATGCTGCTCCTCGACATCACGATCGTGAACGTGGCCCTGCCGGCAATCGAAAAGGCATTGAAGGCGTCGTTTTCCGACCTGCAATGGGTCGTCGACGCCTACGCGCTCGCCCTCGCCACCTGCGTGCTGACGGCCGGCGCCCTGGCTGACCTCTTCGGCCGGAAGCGGCTGTTCGTGATCGGGATCGTCCTGTTCACGATCGCATCGGCGGCCTGCGGCATCGCCGGCGATCCGCTCTTCCTGATCGTCGCTCGCGGTCTACAGGGGATCGGCGGCGCCACGATGTTCGCCACGGCCCTTGCGCTCCTCTCTCAGGAGTTCCACGGGAAGGAGCGCGGAACGGCCTTCGGGATCTGGGGCGCGACGATCGGCCTCGCGGTCGCGATCGGCCCGCTCGTCGGCGGGATGCTGACGTCGTGGCTCTCGTGGCGCTGGATCTTCCTGGTCAATATCCCAATCGGCGCAGGGGCCGTCGCGCTCGCGATGTCGAAGCTGCGCGAGTCGAGCGACCCGGAGCACAGCCGGCTCGACCCCGTCGGGCTGGTGACGCTGACAAGCGGGCTCTTCTGCCTGATCCTCGCGCTGATCGAGGGGAACCAGCGCGGCTGGTCGAGCGGACTGATCGTCGGGCTGCTCGTTGCAGCCGCCGTGCTGATGACGGCGTTCGTCGTCTCGCAGGCGCTACAGACGACGTCGATGGTCGACTTGACCCTCTTCCGCCGTCCGGCGTTCGTGGGCGCGCAGATCACCGCGTTCGCGATCTCCTCGACGCTCTTCGCGATGTTCCTCTACCTCACGCTCTACATGCAGGACGTCCTGCGCCTGTCACCGCTCCAGACAGGCGTGCGCTTCCTGCCGCTGAGCCTCGTCTCGTTCGTCGCGGCGCCCGTGGCCGGGCGTCTCTCCGCGCGCGTACCGATCCGGCTGCTCCTGGGCGCGGGGCTCGCGCTCGTCGCCGTCTCGCTCTGGCTGATGAGCGGCATCTCCGTCGACTCGGGCTGGACGACGCTCCTCCCCGGTTTCCTCGTCGGCGGCGTCGGGATCGGCCTCGTGAACGCGCCGCTCGCGTCGACGGCGGTCTCGACGGTGCGCCAGGAGCGCGCCGGGATGGCCTCCGGCCTGAACAACACCTTCCGGCAGCTCGGCATCGCGACGGGCATCGCCGCGCTCGGCGCGATCTTCCAGGACAAGGTCGGCCCGAGCGGGTTCGGCGCGCCGGGCCACCTGCCGGAGGCCGCACGGACGGCGTTCGTCTCCGGCCTGAACGCGATCCTCGAGGTGAGCGCGGTCGTGGCCGCGATCGGCGCGGTGCTCGCGCTGCTCCTCGTGCGGCCGCGCGACTTCGTCGCCTCCGGCCCGCAACCGGGGTAGGCGAAGAGCTTGCAGCCCGTTCCCTGAGGCAGTCCCTGTGGAGCAATTGTCACGCTTCCGCCGAACTTGGTCTGACCAGAGGACACGCCTCCACGGGACGCATCGCTATTCCACAGCAAGCCTCTCGAGCCGCCCGGCGAAGGCGGCGACCGCGTCGACAATTGCCTGCAGGTGCTCGATCTTCGCCAGCCCGTGGTCGGCGCCCGGCAGCTCGAGCACGTCGGGTGAGAGCTCGCGCGCGAGCGCACCGTCCCAGGCCTCGTCCTCGGTGCCGCCGATGAGCAAGGCGGCCGCCGTGCGGCGGCGCAGCATGCCGATGGTCTCATCGTCTCTGAGGGGCGGCGTCAGCCAGATGCCGGGCCAGCCGTTGTCGGCCGCGAACCCGGCCGCCCGCGTGCCGAGCGACTTCCCGACGACGACGGTGCAGGCTCCGGCGTAGCGGACGGCCGCCTGCGCGCGGTCGACGACCCACGTCGTCGGATCGACGCTGTCGTCGAGAACCTCGTCCCAGACCTGGACGACGCGAAGGCCGTGCCGCCGGAGGCCCTCGATCGCGTACGCGTTGATGGGCATGCCGGCCAGCATGCGACCGGGCAGGACGATTGCCGTGCGCGCGGGGTCGCCGTCGTAGTCGTAGCCGCCGCAGACGCCGAGGTCGACGCGTTCGATCTCCAATCAGGCCAGCTTCTCGCGG
>JALYLO010000344.1 GCA_030774175.1 Actinomycetota bacterium | reverse complement strand
GTGTCTGACACCTCCTTTCGCCCCTCGGTGCCGCTGGTGTCTGACACCTCCTTTCGCCTCGGTGTCGCTGGTGTCTGACACCTCCTTTCGCCCCTCGGTGTCGCTCCGGAGTGCGACAAGGTGTCTGACACCTCTTCGCAGCTCAGCCCGGCCCCGCGGCTTCAGCGAGTGTCAGACACCGTCTCAGGACGCGCTGTCGCGTCTCTCCGACAAGGTGTCTGACACCTCTTCGCAGCTCAGCCCGGCCTCGCGGCCTGAGCGGGTGTCAGACACCAACCAACCAACCAGGCTACGTCTCGCCGAGGTAGGTCTTGCGCACCTGCTCGTTCGTCTTCAGCGCCTTCGCATCGTCGGCGAGCACGATCCGGCCGGTCTCGAGCACGTAGCCGCGGTGCGCGTGGTCGAGCGCCATCAGCGCGTTCTGCTCGACGAGCAAGATCGATGTTCCCTGCTCGTTGATCTGCTTGATGATGTCGAAGATCCGCTCGACGAAGATCGGCGCGAGCCCGAGCGACGGCTCGTCGAGCAGGAGCAGCTTCGGCCGCGCCATCAGTGCCCGGCCGATCGCGCACATCTGCTGCTCGCCGCCGGACATCGTCCCGGCCTTCTGCGTGCGCCGTTCGTGCAGGCGCGGGAAGAGCTCGAAGACGCGATCCATGTCGACCTTGATCTCGGAGCGGTCCTTGCGCTGGAACGCGCCCATCTCGAGGTTCTCGGTCACGGTCATCCGCGGGAAGAGCCTGCGTCCCTCCGGGGATTGCGCGATCCCCCGTTTCACGATCTCGTGCGCCGGGACGCTCGTGATGTCCTTGCCCTGGAAGCGGATCGAGCCCGAGCGCGGTCGGTTCAGCCCGTTGATCGAGCGCAGCGTGGTCGACTTGCCTGCGCCGTTCGCGCCGAGCAGGGTCACGATCTCGCCGTCTTGCACCTCGAGCGACACGCCCTTCAGCGCGTGGATCGCGCCGTAGTAGGTGTGCACGTCCTTGAGCCGCAGGATCGTTGTCGCGCCGTTGGTGCTCACGCGAGCCCCTGCCTTTTCATATCCTCGACGGCGGCCTTGCCGAGGTACGCCTCGATCACGCGCTCGTCCTGCTGCACCTCGCGCGGCGTGCCTTCGGCGATCTTCTCGCCGTAGTCGAGCACCGACACGCGGTCGGAGATTCCCATCACGACGCGCATATCGTGCTCGATCATCAGCACGGTCAGCCGCTGCTCCTCGCGAAGACGACCGACGAATGTCGTGAACTCGGCCGACTCCTGGGGGTTCATCCCAGCGGTCGGCTCGTCGAGTAGCAGAAGCTGCGGCTCGGTCGCGAGCGCACGGGCCACTTCCAGCCGCCGCTGGTCGCCGTACGGGAGGTTCCGGGCAACCTCTCCCGCCTTGCGCCGGAGACCGGTGAACTCGAGCAACTCGAGCGCGCGCTCATGTGCCTGCTTCTCTTCCTTCCGCACGAACGGTGTACGGACGATCGAGTTGAACAGGTTCGCCCTCAGCCGGGAGTGCATCCCGACGAGCACGTTCTCGAGCGCGGTCATGTTCTGGAAGAGGCGGATGTTCTGGAACGTGCGCCCCACGCCGCGCTGCGTGATCGCGTGTGGCGGCTTGCCGGTCACGTCCTCACCGAGGAATGTGATCGTGCCGCCTGTGGGCTTGTAGACGCCGGTCAGCATGTTGAAGAACGTCGTCTTGCCCGCGCCGTTCGGCCCGATCAGCGAGATCACCTTGCCGCGCGGGACCGTGAAGCTGACATCGTTCACGGCGACAAGCCCCCCGAACACCTTCAGCACGGATTCTGCGACGAGGACGTTCCCGTTCGCGTCCGCGCTCTGCTCGCTCACGCCTCGGCTCCCGCATGCGTCGCGTCGTACAGCGGCGCGTCGTGCACGCCCTCGTGCAGCTCGGCGGCCCTGCGTCTCGACGGGATCAGCCCCTCGGGCCGGAAGAGCATCACGATCAGGATGATCAGGCCGTAGATGCCGGACGCGTACAGCGGCACATCGATGTTCGGGTGGTGGCTGCCGACGTGCACATGCGCGTTGACCCACGCACCGGTGTTCGCGAGCCCTTCGCGGTCGAGATAGGCGAGGAAGCCGGCGCCGACGATGACACCCAGGATGTTCCCCATCCCGCCGAGGATGACCATGCAGAGGATGAACACAGAGATGTTGAAGAAGAAGTCGCCGGGGAACGTCGCGCTCTTGAACGCGGCGTAGTACGCGCCGGCGATGCCGCCGAAGAACGCTCCCGTCGCGTACGCCCACGTCTTCGT
This sequence comes from Actinomycetota bacterium, assembly GCA_030774175.1. Next base: position 1,511 of record JALYLO010000344.1, on the reverse strand, counting down.
GCGCATCAGCGGCACCCCCATCGCGGCGGCGGCCGTCTCGTCCTCGCGAATCGCGATCCACGCGCGGCCGAGGCGGGAGTACTGCAGGCGCAGCGAGCAGAACACGGTAAAGAGCAGCAACACGATCGCGGTCCAGAAGAAGACGTCGGTCGACTGGATCGTGTGGCCCAGGTAGTGCGCGTTGCAGCACTGGATGTAGTTCGCGGGCAGGAAGCCTCCGGTCCAGCTGGAGATGTGGTGCCCGAACCCGAGCGAGTCGAGCGGCGTGATCCCGTTCGGCCCATTCGTGAGGTTGAAGCCGGTGCCGAAGAAGCTGTCGCCGTTGCGTGCGACCTGAGGCAGGATCTCGCCGAACCCGAGCGTCACGATGGCGAGGTAGTCCCCGCGTAGCCGCAGTGTCGGCAAGCCGATGATGATCCCGGTGAGCGCCGTGAGGACGCCTGCGAGCAGGAGCAGCAGCCAGACCGTGACGTGGATTCCCGGAAGCTTCGGGTCGACGCCGATTGCACCGAAGTGGAAGGTCTGGTGCGGGAACTGGAGCGAGGAGAACCAGGCAGCCGTGTAGGCGCCCATCGCGTAGAAGGCGACATAGCCGAGGTCGAGCAGGCCTGCGTAGCCGACCACGATGTTCAGGCCGACGGCCATCATGATGAAGACGAGCATCACGACGCCGGTCGCGATGTCGGGCCACACGCCGAACACCGGGATCGTGAACATCTTCGGCTGGTAGAAGGGATAGAGGATCGCCAGGGCGAGCGCGACGACGGGCAGCAGCCAGACGCGATAGCGCTTGGGCACCCAGAAGACCGCGAAGGCGATCGCCAGCGCCGCCGCGAGCGACGGCTCCGTGAACGCGAAGAGCACGACGAGCACGATCTGGCCGGCGAGCTGCCACGGGATCGGCGGCAGCCGATGCACCCAGTAGAGCGCAGCGACGGTCAGCACGGCGTAGCCGAGCGAGTGGTCGACGAAGAAGAGGAGGATCGCGAGCGCGATCTCGAGCCCGATCGCGATCCCCGCCCGCGTCAGGACCGGCAGTGCCCTCCAACGGGCGCGCAGCCGGTTGCGGAAGCCGATCTCCTCGGGCGCGTCGCCCTCAGGCGCGAGCTGGGTGCCGGGCTGGGTGCTCATCCACCCTCCGGAGTGCGTTCGCCGAGCAGGCCCTCGGGGCGGAAGACGAGGATCAGGATCAGGATCGAGAAGACGATCGACTGCGTCCAGTCGGAGCCGGGCGCGTGCCAGTTGAGCCCTTCGTTGAACGCCTGGATCAGCCCGATCAGCACCGCGCCGAGCACGGCGCCCGGCAGGTTGCCGATGCCGCCGAGCACCGCGGCGGTGAACGCGATCAGCCCCAGCTGGAAGCCCTGGTCGAAGCGCACCGTCGTGACGTAGAGGGAGTAGATGAGCCCCGCCGCGCCTGCGAGCGCGCCGGCGATCATGAACGTGAACGAGATCGTCCTGTTCACATTGATGCCCATGATCGCGGCGGCTTCCTTGTCCTGCGCGGTCGC
>JALYLO010000343.1 GCA_030774175.1 Actinomycetota bacterium | reverse complement strand
TCGACGGCGGCCTGCAGGCCTCGATCCGCTTCGGCGGCATCGAGGTCGGAACGGTCGGAGGAGGGACAACCCTCCCGTCGGCGCGGGAGTGGCTTGCCTCGATCGGCTGCGCGGGCGACGGCAAGGTCTATCGGTTCGCGCAGATCGTCGCAGCTGCGGCGCTCGCTCTCGAGCTCAGCGCGTCGGCGGCGATGGCGACCGCGGGCAGCGAGAACTTCTTCAAGGCGCACCACGAGCGAGGCGGCTTGCGTTGATGAACATCTGGTCGGGATGACCGAGATCCCGCCGCATCACGACCCGGCGTGCTGGGGCTGTGGTGCCAACCCGAACGGCCTTCACCTGCCTTCGCCGGCCACCGATGGGCTCGAGTTGTACGAGGCCTTCTTCTCGTTTGACGAGCGCCACCAGGGCGGCCCCGGGATCGCGCACGGCGGGCTCGTGTCGGCTGCACTCGACGAGGCCTGTGGGCTGCTCGCGACCTGGTACGCGTTCCCGGCCGTGACGGCGCGCATGTTCGTCCGGTTCCGCAAGCCGGTGCCGATCAACACCGAGCTGCTGATCCGCGCGCGGATCGACGACGCGCGCGGGCGGCGCATCCACACGACCGGGGCGATCACCGACGGTGCGCTCGTGCTCGCGGAGGCGCGCGTCGCGCTGCTGCACGTTCCGCTCGAGCATTTCCTCGCGACTCCCGAAGGGCGCGCCGCCGGCGAGCGCTGGGCGGCCCGCGACGTCGATGCCTGACGCAGGCTCTACCAGCCGCGCGTCTCGAGCAGCTGGCTCGGATCGAGCGACTGCGTCGAGATGCCGACCATCGCCTCGCCGAGGCCCGCCGAGACGCGGGCGAGGACGTCCGCGTCGAGGTAGTGCGTCGTCGCCTCGACGATCGCGCGGGCGCGCTCAGCAGGATTGCCCGACTTGAAGATCCCCGAGCCGACGAAGACTCCGTCCGCACCGAGCTGCATGCAGAGCGACGCGTCGGCCGGAGTCGCGATCCCGCCGGCGGTGAAGGTCACCACCGGCAGGCGACCGTTTTCGCCCACCCACTTGACGAGCTCGTACGGCGCCTGCAGGTTCTTGGCCTCGGCATAGAGCTCGTCGCCGCGCAGCGACTGGAGCCGGCGGATGCCCCCGAACACCGAGCGCATGTGTGTGACAGCGTTGACGATGTCGCCGGTGCCGGCCTCGCCCTTCGTTCGGATCATCGCGGCGCCCTCGGCGATGCGCCGGAGCGCTTCCCCGAGGTTCGTGCAGCCGCAGACGAACGGAATCGTGAACTGCCACTTGTCGACGTGATGCTCGAGGTCTGCGGGCGTCAGTACCTCCGACTCGTCGATGTAGTCGACCTCGAGGGACTGGAGGATCTGCGCCTCGGCGAAGTGGCCGATGCGGCACTTCGCCATCACAGGGATGGTGACGGCCTCCTGGATGCCGCGGATCACGTCCGGATCCGACATCCGGGCGACGCCGCCGTCACGGCGGATGTCGGCCGGAACGCGCTCAAGCGCCATCACGGCGCACGCGCCCGCCTCTTCCGCGATCTTGGCCTGCTCGGCGTCGACCACGTCCATGATCACGCCGCCCTTGAGCAGTTCGGCGAGACCGCTCTTGACCCGCATCGTCCCGATCTCGTGCATGAGGCTCATGCTAGCTCCCGGGCCGGCACCGCCGCGACTGCCCGCAAACGCGACCTGCGTCTCCTCGAGGCGCGGCTCACGGGTGGTCACGCGCTGCAGGGCGCAGATGGGGCCGCCCCGCCTGGGCGGGACGGCCCATGAGGAACGATCGTCAGCGCTCGGTGGTTACGGGCAGCAGCCGGCCGATCGCCGGGTCGACGCCCCAGTCGTCGCGGAGCTGCGCGTACTCGGCCGCCGCGCGTGCGACGCGGGAGGCGGACTGCGCCCGCTGCGCACGCAGCATCACGTTCTTGGCGGTGTGCTCCGCCGAGACGAACTCCATCACCTCGACGCGATAGCCGACCGTCTCGAGCGCCGCTGCGCGCAACGCGTCAGTGACGAGGTCCGCCTGGCGGCCGAGCAGCAGGCCGTGTCGCAGCAAGGCGTTTGGTTCCCGCTGTGCGATCTGCGCAGCGAGCTCGTGATGGCAGCACGGCGCGACGACGATCGCCTCCGCGCCGAGCCGAACGCCGGCCGCGATCGCCTCGTCCGTCGCGGTGTCGCAGGCGTGGAGCGAGACCAGGAGGTCGATGGGCTCGTCGCTTTCGTACGCCTCGATCGTCGTCGCCTCGAAGCGCGCCTCGTCGTAGCCCAGGCCGTCTGCGATTCGCTGCACCGTTTCGATCACCTGTGGATTCGCGTCGAGCCCGACGAGCTCGACGCGCGTCCCGGCCTCGCGACCGTAGGCGACGAGGGCGAGGCTCATGTACGCCTTGCCGCAACCCGCGTCGACGACGCGGATGTGCTCACGCTCCCAGATCGGCAACGGGCGCAGCAGCTCGACGTAGTGCTGCACCTGGCGCTCCTTGTCACGGCCGATCCTGGTTGCAGTGAAGAGCGGATGGTCACGCGGCAGCGGATGTTGCTTCTCGCGGTCGTGTGCGGACGGCGCCTCGGCATCAGACGACGCTTTCCCGTGCGAGACGAGCCACTTGCCCTTCTTCGATCGGCGGGCGTGCACGTCGCCGCCCGGCGCGAGGAGATGCACGTTCCGAGCGGCCTCGAGGAGCTCGCCCAGGCGCGCCGGCCACTCCTCGCGCGGCACCGTCTCGGTCCGCGGCCCGTCGACCAGCTTGACCGCCGGCCCACGCCGGAGCTCCACCGGTGCTGCGGTCACGCCGTCGACCACGAGCTTCCGCCACCCGTCGCCGAGCGCCCGCTGGCGCAGATCGTCCACGAAGGAAGTGTAGGAGCGCCGACCGGCCTCGCCTCGCCCGGGAGCCGAATCACCTCGAGCTCCGGTGGCGGGTGCCGGACGAAGGAGGCCACGACAAGGAGGTCGTCGGCCGCCGCCGGCTCGAGCGTCGGCGCCGCGCGCGCGACCGCCGCGAGACCGGCCTGCCACTCGAGGCCCTGCCGACCGGCGAACGGGCGCGCACACACGACCTGGCCCTTGGCGACATAGAACCCCCGCCTGCTTCCCTCCGCCTCACCCGGCACGACGAGGCAGACGGCGAGGTCCCGCAACCGGCGCAGCCGCTCGAGCTCGCGACCGACGTCCTCGAGCGCGTCGATCCGGTCGCGGAGCCGCCCGGCGTCTTCGAAACGCAGGTCGCGGGCGAGCCGTTTCAGCTTCGCCCGGAGCGCGGGCAGCGCGTCGTCCGGCCTCTGCCACTCGAGGCCCTGGAGCGCACGCGCGGCGAGCTGCGCTCGGCGGCGGCTCTTGATCGGGCCGAGCTCGGTTGGCCGCGAGGAGCAGACGACGCCGTCGCCGCGACGCTCGAGGTAGACGTAGCGGTCGGGGCGGGCAGAGCGCGCGTTCCCCGGGGGACGAAGCTCGCGGATCAACCGCAGTTCTTCGAGTGCGGCCTCCAGCTCCGAGCCCAGGACGCGCCATTCGACGCGTTCGAGCGCACCGAGTGCCGCCTCGACCGCGGGACGCTGGCGCTCGGAGCGGAAGTACGACCGCAGACGCGCGCGCAGATCGCGTGCCTTGCCGACGTACAGCACCTGGTCGTGCGCGTCGCGGAACAGGTAGACGCCGGGCCGCTGCGGCGCACCGAACGCGAGGTTGCGCTTGCGGTGCACGCGGCGCGGCCGGGTTGCCGCGAGCTCGACGAGGTCGCCGACGGTGCGCGCGCCGCGTTCCTGCGCCATGCCGATCAGCCGCAGCAGGATCTCCGCCGTCGCCTCCGCGTCTGGCAGCGCGCGGTGGCAGGGGCGCGCATCGGTCACGAAGCGGTATGCGAGCGCGCCGAGGTTCGCCGGCTGGCGTCCGAGCAGACGGCGCGCGAGCCCGACCGTGTCGACGACGGTCGCCGCAACACGCCGCCCCGTCAACCGCATCGTCTCGTTGTCGAGAAACGCCATGTCGAAGCGCGCGTTGTGCGCGACGAGCACGGCGTCGTCTGCGAACGTGAGGAAGCGGCGGACACCGGCCGCGACCGGCGGTGCTCGCCGCAACTCCTCGTCGCGCAGGCCGGTCAGCGCCGCGACGGCGGGCTGCAGGCGGGCGCCCGGGTTGGTGAGCGTCTGGAAACGCTCCTCGAGCTCGAGGCCGCGCACGCGCACGGCGCCGATCTCGCAGGGTCTCGACGTCCCGGGGCGCAGGCCGGTCGTCTCGAGGTCGAAGACGACGAAGGTCGCCTGCTCGAGCAGGACGTCCTGGCCGGAGGTCTCGGCGAGCGCGATGAGGTCGCCGGCCCAGCGCAGGCGCGCGTCGTCCCGCACGGCCTCCTCGAGCAGTGAGCGCGCGAGGCCGACGGGGATCGAGCTCCCGAGCTTGAGGACGAGGCGCGCCGCATCCTCCACGGCGACCGGTCCGCGCCGCTCCTCGACGAGCTCCACGAGCCGGTCTGCGGAATCGAGGCGTAGCTGCACGCCGTCAGCCTAATACGAACACGTGTTCGTGTCCACCGGGGCGCGGTCGGCGCCCCCGAAATCAGCTTTGGCCCGCTCGGAGGCCGCCGACGAGCGTGGCGGTCACCTCCCGCTCGGCGGCCGCGACGGCTTCCGCCGTGTCGGGCAACTGACCGAGCACCCAGCCCGTGAGAATCTCCTCGAGACCGCCGTAGAGCATCCAGGCGGCGATCTGGGGGTCGAGGTCGGCCCGGAACGACCCCTCCTCCTGGCCGCGGACGACGATCCGCTCGAGGCTCGCGAACGCCTGGCCGATCTCGTCGAGCTCGTCGTGGATGTGCGGGCTGCGCGTGATCTCCCGGACGAGCAGGCGGACGAGGTCGGGATCGTCGCGCCACGCCCGCAGCACGATCTTCACGACGAGCGCGAGCTGCTCCGGCGCCGTCTCCACCGTCTGCTCTGCGAGCGCCACGGCGGCGAGCAGGCGGCCCCACTGATCCCGGAAGACCGCCTCCAGGACCGCATCCTTCGAGCCGAAGTAGTGGTAGACGAGCCCGTAGGCGACACCGGCCTCCTTCGCGACGTCGCCGACGCGCGAGCTCTCGTAACCCTGACGCGCGAAGACGCGCACCGCAGCATCGAGGATCAGGCGCCGCTTGTCGTCGGCCGCCATCAGGGGGCGCGCCGCGAGTCGACGGCGGAAGGCACGCCGTAAGCCTACTTCGGAGCAGGTGCCGCCATGCCCGAGCCGGGCTGCGTCAGGCCGGGGACGCTTCCCGGTGCGAACGCGACCCAAACCCCGGCTGCCACGAGCCCGATCGCGAACACAGTCCTCAGTCGCTCGCCGCCGGGGAGGACCTTCTGGGCGAAGATCAGGCCGGCCACCACGACCATCCAGAGCACACTCATCACGCCGAGCGCAAAGAGCACGATCATCAGCCCCCAGCAGCAGCCGACGCAGTAACCCCCATGCTCGACGCCCATTCGGACGGCGCCGACCCGGCCCTCGCGCCAGCTGCCGAGAATGAAGTTCAGCGGGCTCCGGCAATGGCGCAGACACACCGACTTGAGCGGCGTCAGCTCGTACAGCCCGGCCAGCACGATCGCGGCGCCCGCGACGTAGGGGCCGCCCCGGTCCCAGGCGAGAAAGCCCCAGCCGGCGTCGCGCACCAACCGGTAGAGCGCGTACGCGCCGAGCCCGTAGGCCGTCCAGACCGCAAGGTAGCTGAGCACGAACATCCAGGTCGGGACGAAGCTCTGCCGACGCCGCCGCCGCTCGCCCGAGAGCCGGTGGAAGAGGAGCACCATCGGCGCCGCGGACGGGAGCATCATCGCGGCCATCATCGTCACCCAGACACCGACGTACCAGCCGAGGCCGCCCAGGTCGGTGCCGGGGCCCGCGTCCATCCCCCGCATCCGCTGCACCGTCACGATCCACGTGACGAGAGCAGCGCCCAGCAGGACCGCGCTGACAGCCAGCGCGTCCAGCCGAGGGAACCGGGAGCTGCTCGAGCGGCCAGGCGCCGCCTCTTCGGTCACTAGCTCGACCAGTTGATCGGCGCGTAGTGGGCGTTCTTCCCCGAGTTGTCCCAGCTCATTCCGTGGTCCGCGTAGACGCTCCCGTCGTCGCCGACCGCCATCGCCACGCCCTCCGGCGCGAAGGGATGCGCGTTGGTGGCCCAGATCTCTGCCTCCGGGTTGATGTTCGGCAGGGCCTGGCCCGCCATCGCCATCACGTCGTCGACCTTGATCGAGCGCCGCCTGCCTTCCTTCTGCCAGGAGATCGAGGCGCTGCGGACGCCGAGCACCTCGCCGATCAGCGGCGCGAGGCTCGCCATCACGCCTCCGGCCGAGCCGGTGAAGATCGCCTGTAGAGCGCCGCTCTGGTCGTCGTCGGCCTGGTCGTCGACGTAGAGCGCGACCTGCCAGTTCCCCTCGGACATCCGACCCGGCGTCCGCGCGATCAGCGCGACGTTCAGCCCGTCGAGCGAGACGTCGCCGAAGGTTCCGTTGTCGACGTGGAAGCCGAAACCGACCTCGCACGCACCCTGCGTGGGTGCAGAGGTCATCGGCTCGAGTGGTGAGAACAGACACGGACAGACGATGTCGCAGTTGCAGTTCTCGAAGTACTCGCCGTGAATCTCCCAGCTCGTCTCGGTTGCAGCCATCTCGACCTCCCACTCGGCGGTTGAACGTGCAGTCGAGGCTAAGCCCTCGGAGCGGGCCGCGCAAATCCCTTCACCCCGTCCCCTTCACCCCGTCGAGGGATTTGGGCGAGCCGCCCAAATGCTGATGAGAAGCCGACGGCTGTCATTCGCATTTGAGGAGCCCTGTGGCGGGAAAGGTTGTGCTCGCGGTCATCGTGGTCGTCATGGCCTTCCTTCCGGCTGCGGCGTCCGCAACCGTGATCCTCGGCGACAGGGACGTCTCGGGCCCGACGCTGAAGGTCAACGCGAAGGGAATCGCCCTCGTCGAGTACCGGACGAAGACGGGGCTGCAGCGCCATGTCCTCCTGTGGGGCGCGATCAACGCGCTCGCGAACCCGACGCTCGGGACGGCGCAGCAGGCATTCCAGCTCGACTACTCGGGCGGCTGGAAGAGCCAGAAGAACGGCAGGTACTGGGCGACCTTCAGAAACGGCTGTACCCGCTACGACGGGCCGTCGCTGCCCTTCTTCGTCGCCGGCTGCAAGGCACCGGACGGCTCGTACTGGGCGCTCCAGGCGTGGCAGCGGAACCTGCCGATGCGCGGCTTCAGCGCGTGGACGGATCAGCAGAAGGCCGTCGAGCTGCACGTCTCGCACTGGAGCGGCGACCTCCCGGTGCTCGAGATCTACCGCCACTGGACCTACGGAGATGCCCAGCAGGGGTTCTTCGGCCGCCTGACCTACCTGGGGCAGCCGGTGTTCGGCACGAGGTCACCCTCGGCGACCGTGAGCGATCCGTGGGCGCGCAACATCTACATCGATGCCTACAACTCCGACTACGGCTCCGGCTGGAGGCACGACACCGCGATCAACACGCATCCCGGGAGCGGCGGCTTCTGTTACACGTACGTTCCACAGGCGCCGCCTGCCGGGTATCCGAGCACGAAGTCGAACGGCAACGGCCTCGGGGAGCAGAACAGGGTCAGCGTGACCGGGCCCGGCGTGACGCCGATCGTCCAGTGGGTGGGATCGAGGCTGACGAGCCTCGACCGTGCGCTCCAGGCCGACGCGACGCAGCGGTTCGACCAGATCCTCGGCGGCGACGCGCACTGCGCGCCCGAGCGGTAGGAACCCCGAAAAGAGGCCGGCAGGAGCCCGGCAGACGCGCTCGACGTGGTCGGTGGTCGGCGATTTCCAGGTCGGCCGATGTTCCCGAGGTTCGGAGGACGATCAGCTTTCGAGACGAAAGCGATCTCCGGTGTCCGGGGCGTCGCAGCCCGGAGC
>JALYLO010000342.1 GCA_030774175.1 Actinomycetota bacterium | reverse complement strand
GAGGCCTCGAACGTCGCGACCGCCTGCGGGTCGGGAACCTGCTCGCCCGAGAACGACGTGAACGCGGAGAACTCGCGCCTGCGGCCCTCGCGGGTCGCTTCGGCGATCGACGGGTCGATGTGATCCGTGAAGAACCTGAAGGGCGCAGGTTCATCGTGTTCCTCGCCCATGAAGAGGAGCGGCGTCGACAACGAGAAGAGCACGACGGCCAAGGCTACGCGGTGTGCTCGCGGCGCCAGCCGGTCACCGAGCGCGCGGTTGCCGATCTGGTCGTGATTCTGGGCGCAGACCACGAGGCGCTCCGGTTGCGGCCGCGTGAGCTCGCGCACGAGACCGCTCATCGAGCCGAAGCTCGCGTAATAGCCTTCGCGTTCGCCCGTGAGCAGGACGTGCAGCTCGTGGTGCAGGTTGTCGAGCCACATCGCGTCGTGCCCCCACTCGTCGAGCGGGCGGAAGTCCGCCGCGCCGATCTCGCTGATCACGACCCCGTCCACACGCTCACGGAGCTCGCGCAGCACGTGCACCGGCGATTCGTCGTAGACGGCGTGGACCGCATCGAGGCGCAGCCCGTCGATCCGGTAGTCGCGTGTCCAGAGCAGCGCGTTCCCGATCGCCCACTCGCGCACGCCGCGCTGCGCATAGTCGATCGCGGCGCCCCAGAAGGTCTGGCGCTCGTCGGTGAAGTACGGGCCGAAGCGGCCGATCGCCTCGGAGCCGGGGCCCAGGTGGTTGTAGACGACGTCGAGAATCACGCCGAGCCCTGCGAGGTGCGACGCGTCGACGAGGCGTGCGAGTCCCGCCGGGCCGCCGTACGCCTCGTGGGGCGCACCGATGTAGAGCCCGTCATAACCCCAACCGCGCTCGCCGGGAAAGGTCGCGACCGGCATCAGCTCGATCGCCGTCACGCCGAGCTCGGCCAGCGCCGGGAGGCGCGAGATCACGGCATCGAAGGTTCCCTCGGGCGTGAAGGTCCCGACGTGCAGCTCGTAGAGGACCAGGTCTTCGAGCCGCAGGCGCGGCCCCTCCGCGATCTCGAAGCACGTCGTGTCGACGATCCGGGACGGGCCCCTGACACCCGCGGGCTGCGACCGCGAGCACGGATCCGGCAGCGCGTCGCGTCCGTCCAGCACGAAGAGGTAGTCGTCGCCGGCTTCCGCGGAGACCACGCCGGCGAAGGCGCCGTCGCCGACGGAGGCGAGCTCCCGGTCGACGCCGTCGTCCGCGCGCACCGCCACGGTCGACGCGGAGGGCGCCCACACACGAAACTCCACCCCGCCCCTTTCGAGCGGAACGGCCCCGAAGGGCCGCTGCCAGACCTGGGTCGTCATCGGGCGGGTCGGTACTCCTCGTGGAGCGCGCCAATCATCGACGGCTTCAGCTCTGGCCTGACGGCCGCAGCCAGACCGCGGCGAGCGGCGGCAACGTCACCTCGGCCGAGCAAGGGAGGTCGTGCCACGGGCGCTCCTCCGCCCGCACGGTGCCCAGGTTCCCGACGCCGGCTCCGCCGTAGTGGGTCGAGTCGGTGTTCAACAGCTCTGCCCACTCGCCGCCTTCGGGCAGTCCGACACGGTAGCGCTCACGCGGCACCGGCGCGAGGTTCAGGAGACAGACGACCCGTCGCGTTCCGTCGCGCGAGACCCGCATGAACGCGAGCACGTTCAAGGCCGAGTCGTTCGGCTCGAGCCACGTGAAGCCGTCGGGCGAGAAGTCGACCTCCCACAGCGCGGGCTCCTCGGTGTAGATCCGGTTCAGGTCGTGGACGAGGTCGCGGATGCCCGCGTGCTCGGCGTGCTCGAGCAGCGACCAGGGGAGCCCGCCGGCGTCGTCCCACTCCCACGGTGTGCCGAGCTCGCAGCCCATGAAGAGGAGCTTCTTGCCGGGGTGCGACCACATGTAAGCGTAGAGCGCCCGCAGGTTTGCGAGCTGCTGCCAGCGGTCGCCGGGCATCTTGGCGAGCAGCGAGCCCTTCCCGTGCACGACCTCGTCGTGCGAGAGCGGCAGGATGAAGTTCTCGTTCCACGCATAGACGAGCGAGAACGTGAGCTCGTGGTGATGGAAGCTGCGGTGAATCGGATCGCGCTGGAAATACCCGAGCGTGTCGTTCATCCACCCCATGTTCCACTTGAAGCCGAAGCCGAGCCCCCCGACGTAGGTGGGCTTCGACACCCCCGGCCAGGCCGTCGACTCCTCGGCGGCCGAGATCACCCCCGGCTCGCGCGCATGGACGAGCTCGTTCATCTCCTTCAGGAACGCGACGGCATCGAGATCCTCGCGGCCCCCGAATGCGTTCGGCACCCACTCGCCGGCCTTCCGTGAGTAGTCGAGGTAGAGCATCGAGGCGACCGCGTCGACCCGGAGGCCGTCGGCGTGGAACGAGCGCAACCAGAAGAGCGCGTTCGCGAGCAGGAAGTTCTGGACCTCCGTGCGCCCGAGGTTGAAGATCAGGGTCCCCCAGTCCGGGTGCGACCCTCGCCGCGGGTCGGCGTGCTCGTAGAGCGCCGTCCCGTCGAAGCGCGCGAGCGCCCATTCGTCGCGAGGGAAGTGCGCGGGAACCCAGTCGAGGATCACGCCGATCCCCTTCGAGTGCAGGTGGTCGACGAACCAGCGGAAGTCGTCGGGCGAGCCCATCGTGGAAAGCGGCGCGTAGTACCCCGTCACCTGGTAGCCCCAGGACCCCGAGAACGGATGGTGCATCACCGGCAGCAACTCGACGTGGGTGAAGCCGAGGTCCTTCACGTACGGCGCCAGCTGCTGGGCGAGCTCGCGCCAGCCAAGGCCCTGCCGCCACGACGGCGCATGCACCTCGTAGATCGAGAGCGGCCCATCGAGCGGCTCGCGCCCGCGCCGCGCCCGGATCCAGTCGTCGTCCGACCACTCGTGCTCCGAACGCGTGACAACCGAGGCCGTCTTCGGCGGCACCTCGGCCTCGAAGGCGAGCGGATCGGCCTTCTCGACGGTGGCGCCGCCGATCTGGAACTTGTAGCGCTGGCCGACGGCCGCAGCCTCGACGACCCCTTCCCAGATGCCCGTCTCCGCGACGGGCTCGAGCGGGTCGGCGCCCGGCGCCCACTCGTTGAAGTCCCCGACGACGCTGACCTCGTATGCGTTCGGCGCCCAGACTGCGAAGCGCACGCCACCCTCGACCGGGTGCGCACCGAGCTTCGCGTAGAGCTCCTCGTGGCGACCCGCACGCGCCAGCCAGATGTCGAGCTCGCCGAACGCCGAGGCGCGAGCCTGCGTCACCCTGCCATCTCCTCCTCGAGCATGCGGAGAATGCCGGCGACCGGGATCCCGAGCCAGTCGGGCCGGTGGTTCAGCTCGTAGCGAAGCTCGTACACCGCCTTCTCCAGCTCGAACACGGCGAGGAGCTTGTCCATCGCCGACCCCGTGGGAACGAGCGTCGGATCGACGGTCGACCGGTAGCCCCGCAGGAACTCCGCACGCGCGCGCGTCTCCCAGTCCGCCGGCGGCTCGACTCCGCGCAGGATCGAGGTCGCCGAGGCGGCGTAGGCGAACGAGCGCAGCATGCCCGCGACGTCGCGCAGCGGGCTGCGCTTCCGGCGGCGCTCCGGCAGCGACCTGGCGGGCTCGCCCTCGAAGTCGAGGATCACCCAATCGTCACCGGCCCACAGCGTCTGCCCGAGATGGAAGTCGCCGTGATGGCGGATCACCCGACCGATCGTGCCGACGTGCGTCCACATGCGTAGGCGCTCGCGCACTTCCTCGCCGCGGCCGCGAATCGGAGCGAGATCTTCGTTGCCGTCGGGGAGCTCGAGGAAGATGCTCTCGATCTCGTCGTCGATCGT
>JALYLO010000341.1 GCA_030774175.1 Actinomycetota bacterium | reverse complement strand
GGCTCGATGCTCCTCGTCGCTCTCGGCACGGCGTTCCACGGCACGATCGCGGCGGCGCCCCAGGCGAGTGTCCCTCAGCATGTGGCCGCGGTCGTCCGCGCGGACGCCGGCCCGGGCAAGGAGCTGCTCGCGACCGTGAAGGGCAAGAAGCACTTCCCGCTCTATGTCCCCACGATCCTCGAGCGGAGCTCGTACCCCGACACGGCGCCGGGCGACAAGGCGGTGCGCTCCTACTGGATCGACGGGAGGGGCAAGCACAAGGCCGTCCGGCTCGTGTTCCGCACCGGCGGCAACGAGTACTGGGGGATCCAGGAGACCGACTGGGACGGCGCGCCGGCCCTCGCGGACAAGAGCTTCCGGCACGACCTCGGAGGCCGCGAGTTCGACCTCTACTACACCGGCTCGAGGCTGCACATGGTCGTCCTCCGCGCGCACGGTGCAACCTACTGGGTCGTCAACACGCTCCTCGACTCACTCTCCAACGAGACGATGCTTGCGATCGCCAAGGGTCTAAAACCCCTTACAAGCGCTCGTTAGTCTCCGGCGCGCGATGAGCAAGGTCGGCATCTTCGGAGCAGGTTGGGTCGGGCTCGTCACGGGCGCGTGCTTCGCCGAGCTCGGCCACGAGGTGGTGATCCGCGACGTCGTCCCGGCGAAGATCGAGGCGCTCCGCCACGGCGAGGCGCCGTTCCACGAGGACGGCGTGCCGGAGCTGCTCGAACGGAACGCTGAACGGCTGAGCTACACGCTCGAAGTAGGCGACCTCGCCGACTGCGAGTTTCTGTTCGTCTGCGTCGACACGCCGCCGACCTATTCCGGCGACGCCGATCTCTCGCGTGTCTGGACGGTCGTCGACGAGCTGCCCGAGCTGACGGGGCGGGCCGTTCTGGTCATGAAGTCCACCGTCCCGGTCGGGACGGGCGAGAAGGTGCGAGCCGGTCTCGACCAGCGCGGGCTCGACCAGGTCGGGTATGTCTCGAACCCGGAGTTCCTCGCCGAAGGACGCGCGGTGCGCGACTTCATGCATCCCGACCGGATCGTGATCGGCGCGTTCGACGACGAAGATGGCGATGCCATCGCAGGGCTCTACGCGTCGCTGGATGCGCCGGTCGTTCGCGCGGACGTGAACTCGGCCGAGATGATCAAGCTCGCCGCGAACGCGTTTCTGATGACGCGGATCTCGTTCATCAACGAGATCGCAAACGTCTGTGAGGCGACGGGCGCCGACGTGGTGAAGGTGGCCGAGGGAATCGGCCTCGACCATCGGCTCGGCCCGCACTTCCTGAACGCGGGCATCGGCTATGGCGGGTCGTGCTTCCCGAAGGACTCACTCGCGCTGAAGCAGCTCGCGTCGAACTCGGGCTACCACTTCCAGCTGCTCTCGGCGGTGATCGAGGTGAACGAGCTGCAGAAACGGCGCGTCATCGGGAAGCTGAAGCGCCATCTCGGGTCGCTGCGGGGGAAGAACGTCGCATTGCTCGGGGTGGCGTTCAAGCCGAACACGGACGACATGCGTGAGGCGCCTTCGATCGTGCTCGCGTCTCGCCTGCTCGCCGAAGGGGCAGAGGTGCGCGCGTGGGACCCGGTCGCCGACGGCGGGAAGCTGCCGAAGGGCGTCGACGTGGTGGGCTCCGTGCTCGACGCGGTGCGCGACGCGGATGCGGCTGTGATCGTGACCGAATGGGAGGAGCTGCGCGGCCTCGCCTCGTCGGAGGTGCGCGAAGCGATGGCGCGGCCGCTGATCATCGACGGCCGCAATCTGCTCGATCCGGGCGCCACCCGCCGCGCGGGCTTCGCCTACGAGGGGATCGGCCGCCCGACCTCGCCGGGAGACGTGCTACCGCAGACCCCTGAGCTCTCGCCCAGCGAGGCGTAGAACACTGGAGGCGATCATCCTCGCCGGCGGCAAGGCCGAGCGGCTCGGTGACGCCGCCGGCGGCCGTCCCAAGGCGCTCGTCGGGGTCGCGGGGAAGCCGCTCGTCGCGTACCAGGTCGCGCGGCTCGCGCGCGCGGGTGTGACGCGCGTCATCTTCTCGTGCGCTCTCGACCAGGGGTCGTTCTTCGAGCAGGAACTCGCGGGCCTCGGGCCGGAGATCGTCGCTGCGGAAGAGCCGGAGCGGCTCGGGCGCGGCGGTGGGATCAAGTTCGCGGCGCGCCTGCGTCAGGAGGCCGGCGACGTCTATGCGCTGAACGGCGACGAGCTCGTCGACGTCGACTTCGCGGCCCTGCTCGACGAGCACCGCCGCTCCGGCGCCCTCGCGACGATCACCGTCGCGCAGCCAAAGTCGCAGTTCGGAGTCGTCGACATCGACGACGAGGGGGTCGTGCGCGGCTTCCGCGAGGGCGGCCACGTACCGTACTGGGTGAACTGCGGCAACTACGTGCTCTCGGAGCAGGCGCTCGCGCGTTTCCCCGACCTGGGCGACCACGAGTCGACGACCTTTCCCAAGCTCGCGGCTGAGGGGCGCCTCCACGCCTATCGGCACGACGGGCTCTGGCTGACGGTGAACACGCCGAAGGAGCTACGCACCGCCGCCGAGCACGTCGAGGCACACCCGGAGTGGCTCGCGTGACAGGATCGCCTCTGGACATGAGCGTCGACTCGCCGAACATCGTCAACCTCGACCCCTGGGCGTTCGAGGTTCGGAAGGTCGACAAGCCCTGGGGGCACGAGTTGATCTGGGCCCTCACCGACACGTACTGCGGCAAGGTGCTCTTCGTCCGGGCCGGCCAGTCGCTGTCGCTGCAGTTCCACCGCCAGAAGGACGAGGCGTGGCTCGTCCAGTCGGGCCGCGCGAAGCTCGAGCTCGGGCACGCGGGGGAGAAGGCGCTCAAGGAAGAGGTGATCGGCGCAGGCGCGGCGTTCCACTACCCGCCGGGGACCGTCCATCGCGTGACGGCGATCGAGGACACGACGATCCTCGAAGTCTCGACGCCGCACCCCGACGACGTGGTGCGTCTCGAGGACGCCTACGGCCGCGCAGGTACATCGGCCGCCTGACGCCCGCGGCTCGAGGTCCTGGCAGGTTTTGCTGCTCCGGCACAGCTCCGTCAACCATGCGTGACGCCGCGCGTGCAACGCTTGGAAAGGGCCCGTCTGTCCCCCAGGGGCACCACGCGGCCAAGGTTGACACAGCTGTGCTAAGG
>JALYLO010000340.1 GCA_030774175.1 Actinomycetota bacterium | reverse complement strand
GGAGGACCTCCCGCTCGCGCGGCGTCAGCACATCGAGCTCCGTGTCGTCGCCGATGCGCGTGCCTTCGCGGAACGCATCCAGCACGAAGCCGGCCAGCCGTGGTGAGAAGACCGCGTCGCCGGCGGCAACACGTTCGACAGCGCCGGTGAGCTCTGCGCTCGAGATCGTCTTCGTCACGTAGCCCCGCGCGCCCGCGCGGATGACGCCGATCACGTCTTCCGCGGCGTCGGAGACCGACAGCGCGAGGAACTTCACGCCCGGTCGCTCGGGGGCGACACCGGCGATCACCGCCTCGCCGCCGCCGTCCGGGAGATGGACGTCGAGCAGCACGACCTCTGGGTCGAGCTCGAGGATCAACGGCACCGCCTCGGCGACGCTGCCCGCTTCGCCGACGATGTCGACGGCGTCGCCGAGCTCGCCGCGCACGCCGGCGCGGAAGAGCGCGTGGTCGTCGACGAGCACGATGCGGCGCCTCATGGATCTCTCCGTAGCCGCAGCTCGACCTCGACGCCTTCGCCCGGCGCGGAGACGATCGTCGCCGTCCCGCCGGCGCGCTGCATCCGCGCCTCGATCGATTCCGAGAGCCCGCGCCGGTCGGCCGGAACCGAGGCTCGATCGAAGCCTGCTCCGCGGTCGCGCACGAAGACTGAGACGGCACCGTCGTCGACCTCGATGTAAACCGAGATCTCATCGGTGCTGGAGAACTTCGCGGCGTTCGTCATCGCCTCACGTGCTGCGAGCACGAGCTGAGCGCGGGCTTCGTCGAGCGGCGCGTCGCCGGCGTGCGCGAGCTCGATGCGCGCGCTGTGCAGCTCCTCGACGTCGGCGGCCGCTTCGGCGAGCGCGTCGGAGAGGGTCGAAGCACTGCCGAAGCCGCCGCCGTAGAGCCAGCGGCGCAGCTCGCGTTCCTGACGACGCGCAAGCGAGGCGACGCGCGCCGGATCGTTCGAGTGGCGCTGCACAAGAGCGAGTGTCTGCAAGACGGAATCGTGAATGCGCGCGGCGACCTCGGCTCGCTCTTCGAGGCGGATGCGCTCCGTCCGCTCGGCGACGAGCTGCCACACCCACGGACCGACGACGAGGACGAGCGCTCCGATCAGCGCTCCGGGCGCGACGAATGCGGGCGACGCGCCGTGCCGCCCGAGGAAGACGACCGCCCCCGCCATCAGAAGTGCGACCCCGAGCACAGGCAGCGACCCACCCGGGCGCACGGAGCCGCCGCGCTGGAGGATGGCGGCCAGTCCCGCGACGATCAGCGTCACGCCGAGGACCGCAATCAACGAGAGGCCGAGCGCGATCAGCAGCATTGCCGTGGCTGCCGCAACGAGCGCCGCGCCGATCACCGAGTGCCCCTCGGCGGAAGCCATCAGGGCGAGGTAGACCAGGATGCCGGCGCCGCCCGCCAGTGCGAGGAGGGCGAAGACGAGGCGCACGAGCGTCGCGTCCACGCCGAGGGTTGCGGCGACGCCACCGCACACCCCGGCGAGGACGCGATCGTCCTCACTGCGCTCGAAGCGCAGCGTCGGCACCTGGATCATCCGGCGTTCCTCGTCACCCGTACCTGACCGGCGCCGACGGACGCGTCGATCACGAGCAACGCGTGGTCGCCGGTCGAGAGGGTCACGTCCTGGCCGCCGTGGTCGCGGTCGAGGATCGCGAGGTCGCCGACCTTGGCATGCCCGTTGACGGTCACCGGCAGGCCCGGCGGGACGATGATGCGGAGCTCGCCGACGCCGACCTTGGCCCGGACGTGCGTGACCTGCGAGACCGCACCGATGTTCGTCAGGTCGAGCTTCAACTCGCCGACGCCAACCTCGTATGCCGGGCGCAGCGAGGCCGCGCCGGCGGGCTGGTAGACGCGGCTGCCAACGCCGTCGGACAGGCTGACGTCGAACCAGGCGAACGCGACGGCGACCGCCGCGAACGCAAGCGCGAGCATCGACACGGTGCTGACGAGCCCAGCGAGGAAGATCCGGCGGCCGCGCGACGTGCCGCGGCTCGCCCAGAGGACGCCGAGCCCGATCAGCAGGACGAGCACCCAGCCGGTACCCGCGACGGGCCGGATGGTGGCCCGCGCGAGGAGCACCGCGAGCGCCGCCCCGACGAGGGCGATCCCGATCATGGGCCAGGGCCGCTCGCGTCGCCCCGCGAGCGCCTCCGCGACGACCGACTCGTTCTTCCCCTCCTCGGGGATGACGAGCGCCGCCGCGACGTAGACGAGGATCCCCGCGCCGCCGAGCAGCGTGAGGACGACAAAGCCGAGCCGGTAGAAAGCCGGGCTGAGGTTGAAGTACCGCCCGAGCCCAGCGCACACGCCCGCGAGAACGCGGCCGGAGGCCGGCCGCTCGAGGCGCTTGATGCTTGAGATGTTCGCTGTGGTTTCCATGTCGATCAGGTTGCCGAGCAAGCCGCGCCGTGACTATCCGGCATCACCCTGGTCCGACCCTAGTTCGTGCTGACGCTACCCTCGGTGCCGATGGCCGAGAAGCTGATCGCAGAGAACCGCCGCGCACGGCACGAGTACCAGCTGCTCGAGCGGTTCGAGGCCGGCATCGTGCTCACCGGCACCGAGGTCAAGTCGCTCCGTGAAGGGCGCACGACGATGGCGCAGTCGTATGCCGACGTCCGCGACGGCGAGGCGTGGCTACACGGCCTCGAGATCGCGACGTACGACCAGGGCAACCGTGCGAACCACGAGCCGATGCGACCGCGCAAGCTGCTCTTGCACCGGCGCGAGATCGACTCCCTCTACGGGCTGGTGCGCGAGAGAGGGCTGACGCTCGTGCCGACGCGCATCTACTTCAAGGACAGCCGGGTGAAGGTCGAGCTCGCGGTCGCGCGCGGCAAGGAGCAGCGCGACAAGCGCCGCGATGTCGTCGAGCGCGAGGCGAAGCGGCAGATGGAGCGCGCCCTCAAGGGCCGCGCACGTACGACGTAGCCTCGACATCGCGCCGGCCCCGGCTACACTGTGGGCACGACATAGGGGGGCGCCATGGCTTCGACGTGGTCGGTTCTCCGGATGAGCTGCAAGCCGAGGTCTCCGGTCGGCCTCGTAAAACAACCGGAAACAAACGCAAGTGCGGATCACAATCTCGCACTCGCTGCCTAAGTCCTAGCGACTTAGCTCAGCGTGTCGCCCCGGGCAAGCCCGCGACCCGGAAGCGGCATCAACAAGCGGGCTCGGCGCCAACGGAGAGCCACTCGCCGGCGGCGCGACACTTCAGGAGGGCTAGCTCGACGGTAGGTCGGTCGCCAACCGGCCGGCGAGTGAATTCAAACGGCGACCTATGCTTGTAGACGCTCACTCCGGTGCGTCCGCGGACGCGGGTTCGATTCCCGCCGCCTCCACTTTTCGGCTCAGCAGAGCCGATTCAGTGGTCAGCGTCGGGGGGAACGATTTCGTTCTCCCGCTGCTGTTCCAGCCAGGTCGCGTAGGCGTCCATCGCGGTCTCGAGGTCGGTCTGGTCTCGGTGGCCGTAGATGCCGAGCGTGGTGTTGAGGTCTGCGTGGCCGAGCGCTTGCGATGCGGCATCGATCCCCGCGACGCGGCGGAGCTCGGTGGCGAAGGTGTGCCGGGCGAGGTGCATGTTGAGGCCGTGCGTGACGTCCCGGCCGACGAGCCCTGCGGCCTGCAGCTGGCGGTACCACCAGCGATGAACCGCCTGCGGACTCGGGCGCTTCTTCGGGTACGCGCGGATGGCGAGCAGCTGCTGACCTTCCGCGCCGCGGCCGTCGTAGACCTTCTTGGTGGGGTAGAGCAGGAAGTCGTCCGGCTCAGGCGGGCGGCGGACGTGGGGGAGATCAGTGCTGAGGAAGAGTCGGAGCTCGGCGAGCACCGGGCCGCGAAGGGGAAGGATCCGCTCCTTGCGACCCTTGCCGTACACGCGGAGCGAGCAGCGGTGGGCGTCGAAGTCGCGAACCTGGATGCCGGCCAACTCGCCTCGCCGTACGCCAAGGAGGAGTAGGCAGAAGAGCGCCAGGCGGTCGCGCGGGTGCTTGGCGATCGTTAGGAGTCTGGGCCGTGCGTCAGCCGGCAGGAGCGGCGCGACGCGCTTCTCGGCGAGCTGGGCGTGCACGAGAACACCATCCGCAACTGGGAGGCTCGCGGGCTGCTCCGCGCCGTTCATCTTCCGGGCAGCGGCTTCCGGCGGTTCGCGCCTCAGGACGTCGAACGGCTGCGCGCTGAGATGTTCGAGCAGCTGGCGCCGGCCACCGATGGTCCCGTCGTGAACCCTCGGCGCAAGCGCAGCGGTCGACTCGTCTTCGGCGACGCAACCGAGTAGCGCACGACGAAGCCGACCGGGCCCGCCGATAGGCTGGCGCGCCGATGTCGCCGAGACCCGAACGACCTTCCGACGCCGACTACCACGAGCGCGATCGCGTCGAGCTCCTCAGTCAGGGCGACCTGTTCCGCGACGTGCCGCTTGCGTATCCGTTGCCGGCCGACGAGCTCGTCGTTGACGAGGAGCGTGGCGGCGGCCGACGCTTCTTGAGCGGCCCGCTTGAGTTCGGACCGGCGATGCTGATCACGCCGAGCTACCTCCGACGCTTCGACCACCTGATCAACTACGTGTACCTCCCACCGCTCGAGGTCGATGAGCTTGAGTTCTCGATGCCGGAGAGCGTCGCGCTCCTGTACATGCCGGTCACTCTCCACCAAGCGTTCCTCGAGGGGCAGCGTGTCTCGCAGCTCGCCTATCGCGGGGCACAGCAGCTTCAGCGGAAGCTCGTTTGGTTCTACTCCGGCTGGCTCGAGGAGAACCTCGATTCGTTCGACCCACCTATGGACTGATAGATCGGGACCGACCTAGCCTGGGGTGGTCTTACCGTCACTCGACGCCCGTCATGTCGGCGCCACGTCCACCTTGCTCTCGAAATGCGAGTACGCACAGACGAAGGCGCGTCGCACTAACGCCTTAGAGCGCGGTATAGGCGACGCGGCTCGTCAAGCCCCTTGAGCTGAAACTCACCACGCTCTTCGAACTCGAGACCGGAGCCTGCAACGAGGTCGCGCGTGGTCGCGGACGCCAAAACCTCGCCGGGACCGGCGAGCGCAGAGATTCGCGCCGCCACGTGGACGGCGATGCCCCGAGGCGCCCGTCCACGTGGGCGCTCGACCTCGCCAGTGTGGATGCCAAGCCGCACCTGCAGTCCGAGCTGCGCGACTGCCGCCTCGATCGCCAGGCCGCAGCGGATCGCTCGTGCCGGTCCGTCAAAGACGGCGAGGAAGCCGTCGCCTGCGGTGTCGATCTCCTCACCCCCGAACCGCACCAGCTCACGTCGCACGACCTCATGGTGCGACTCCAGCACGCGCGCCCACGCCTCATCGCCGAGCCGCTGCACCGCTTCGGTCGAGCCGACGAGGTCTGTGAACACGATCGTCGCCAGCACTCGTTCGCCCACCGCTGCCGACCGGGTGCCTGAGTGCCCGGACGCGATCCGGGTAAGTCGCGGTAAACAGAATTGCCAAGGGCCCTCCTTCGAAGTACCCGAAGAGTGCCGCCGATTCGCTACCGACGGCGTCCATCACGGCGCGAATATCGTCCATCCGCGTCTCCAGGTCGGCGATGCCACCGTGGCGGTCGGAGAGGCCGGTACCGCGCTTGTCGAGGCGGATCAGGCGGGCGAAGCTGCCGAGCCGCTCGAGGAACGCCGCGTGGCGGGGCTCTTCCCAGTCGTACTCGAAGTGGCTGATGAAGTCCGGCACGAGCACGAGGTCGACATCACCAGCACCGGTCACTTGATAAGCGAACAGTTCCTCGAGTGACTTCGGCGCCTGCGACGCCGCCTGAAGGTCAGGTGCAGGCTGCCGCGGTCGTCACGACCTCCGCGAACTCGTCCTGGAGGTTGATGCCGGTCATGCGCGCGATCTCGGCAGCCGGCACCACCTCGCCATCCGGCGCGGCGATGTCGAACGTGTGGGTCG
>JALYLO010000339.1 GCA_030774175.1 Actinomycetota bacterium | reverse complement strand
TCGAGCAGCGGCTCGAGCCGCGAGTCGGCGACGACTGCAATGCGGCGGGCGCGGGGGTCGGCGCTCAGCGGAGGATCGCCTCGAGCCGCTGCAGCTCCTCGTCCGGGTCGTAATCGGCGAACCAGTGCCGGATCCCGGTCGAACGCGGGATCGGCAGGCCCCGCTCCTCGAGTTCTGCCTTCAGCTCCTCGACGAAGATTCCGTCGCCCCGGACGAGCCTGGAGTCGTCCTCGGCGATGTCCGGCTTGCCGCTCCAGTGCGGGGCCGAAGGGGTGAAGTCGATGCCCATCGTCGGGCTGGAGTCGACGCCGATCAGCACGAGGTCGTCGCCGGCCGAGGCGTGCTGCTCGACGACTGCCGCCACGAGCTTTGCGAGCCGGCGGCAGTGGGACCGGTACACCGGCGTGTCGAACTGCTCGCGCACACCCCAGAAGCGGCGCGCACCGCCGAACGCGAGCTCCGGGCACGGCATCTGACGGATCGTGTAGCCGCGCTCGCGCAGCAGGTCGATCACGGGCTCCCACATCCCCGCCCGCTTGGCCCCGCCCTCGACCTTCGCGTTCTGATTGAGCAGGCAGTGCGCGATGAAGGCGACCTTGCGGCTCATTTCAGGCAGTGTATTTGCCGAGATCACTCGCGACGTTGCGGCGCGAGCTGAGCGCGCTCCGCTAGCACGCGGCCGATTGCCGCCGCGACCCGCTCCATCTGCGGCTCCGGCCCCACCGTGATCCGGACGTAGCCGTCGAGCCCGTACTCGCCGCCCGTGCGGACGAGCAGCCCGTCCCCCTCGGCAAGCGCGCGGGCGAGCGCAGCGTCGTCGCCGCCGACGCGGACGAGCACGAAGTTGGTCTGCGAAGGCACCGGCTCTGCGCCCGCCTGGACGAGGCGCCTGCAGAGCAGGTCGCGGGCCGCGGCAACGGTGCGCCGCCGCTCCTCGATCACGCCGGGTTGGCCGAGGCAGGCAAGGCCGGCCGCGAGCGCGACCCGGTTGACGTTGAACGGCTCCTGCACGACGTTGAGAAAGCCCGCGAGCTCGGGGTCGACGACCGCGTAGCCGAGCCGCAGCCCGGCGAGCCCGAAGAGCTTCGAAAGCGTGCGCAACACGACGAGCGAGCGCCCGGCCTCCACGTCGCGCACGCGACCGAGTCGCGCCTCCGGGTCGACGTAGTCGGCGTAGGCTTCGTCGGCGACGACGACGCATCGCTGCGGCAGTTCGTCGAGGAACGCCTGCCATTCGTCGATGCGCGCGAGCGAGCCCGTCGGGTTGTTCGGATCGCACACCCACACGAGGCGGGCGCCGGTTTCGCGCGCGGTCGCCGCAAGGGCCGCCAGGTCGACGCGAAGGTCGCGAAGCGGCACGCGGTGGACGTGGGCGCCGCGCGCCGTGCACGCCTGCGCATAGAGCCCATAGCTCGGCTGCGGAACAGCGACGGCGTCCCCCGGATCGAGCAACAGGCTCGCCAGCGTCCCGATCAGCGCCTGCATCCCGTGCGCAGGCACGATGCGGTCCGGCGTCGTCCCGACCCAGTTGGCGATCACCTCCCGGAACTCGCTGTACGACTCCTCGGGATACATCCAGACGTTGCCGAGCTCGGCGGCCGCCGCCTCGAGCGCGCCCGGGAACGGCTCGAACAGATCCTCGTTGCGGTTCAGACGCACGATCTCGTTCATGCCGTAGCGGCGCCGGAGCTCGTCGACACTCGGCCCAGGGTGATAGGGCTCGAGCCCTCGCAGCGATGGGCGGACGAGATTGGCCCAGTCGGTCACGAGCCGTAGAGTACGCCCGCGTTGAGCTACGACCTCGCCATCAAGGGTGGGCTCGTCGTCACTGCCGAGCAAGCGTCCGTCGCCGACGTCGGGATCACCGGCGAGCGCATTTCGGCCGTCGGCGCCGGCCTCGATGGCGCGCGCGAGCTCGATGCTCGCGGGCTCTACGTGATTCCCGGTGCGATCGACGGCCACGTGCACCTGAACGATCCGACCTTCCCGCCCTACGCCACGTTCACCGCGGATTCGTTCGCGACGGGAACGCGCGCGGCCGCGTTCGGCGGCGTCACGACCGTCGTCGATTTCGCGCAACCGGCCGTCGGCCAGCCGCTGCTCGAGGAGCTCGACCGGCGGCTCTCGGATGCAGGCGAGGCTGTCGTCGACTACGGCCTGCACCTCAACCTGCGCGACCCCGACCGGGCCCGCCTCGCAGAGATCCCGATGGTCTTCGCCCGCGGCGTGCCGTCCTTCAAGCTCTACATGGCCTACCCCGGCTACCGGATCCCGGACGCCGCGATCTTCCGCGCGATGCTCGAAATCGGTGCGAGAAACGGGCTCGCGATCCTCCACGCCGAGAATGACGACGTGATCGAAGAGCTGACGCGACGCCTCACGACCGAGGGCAAGACGGGGCCGGCGTGGCTCGCCGCTGCCTGCCCACCCGAGGCGGAGGCCGAGGCAGTGCACCGCGCGATCGCGATCGCGGGAGTCGCGGGCTCCCGGCTGCTCGTGTTCCATCTCTCCTGCTCCCACGCAACCCGCGAGGTCGGGCTGGCGAAGGCACGCGGGCAAGCGGTCGCGGGCGAGGTCACCTCGCACGGGCTCACCCTCGAGCGCTCCGCACTCCTCACAGGCGACCTCCGAGCCCAGTCGCTCGCCGTGCGGCCGCCGATCCGCGACGCCGAAGAGCGCGAGGCGTTGTGGGCGGGGCTCGTCGCCCGAACGATCGACATCGTCTCCTCGGATCACTGCCCGCGCCTCCCTGCGGGAGACTCGCATCCCGCCGGTGTCTCCGGGATCGAGGCGCGGCTCGCGCTCGTGCACACGTTCGGCGTCGGCACGGGCCTGATCGACCTGTCGCGCTGGGTCGAGGTCTGCTGCACGCGGCCCGCAGAGGTCTTCGGCCTTGACCGCAAGGGACGCCTGAGCCCCGGCCGCGACGCAGACATCGTCCTCTTCGACCCGGAGAAGGAGGTCCCGCTCACTCCCCAGACGCTGCACTCCCCGCTCCCCTTCGCGAGCTATGAGGGGCTGACGGTGCGCGGTTTCCCGGTCACGACGATCAGCCGAGGCGAGACGATCGTCGAGGACGGCGCTTTCGTCGGCGCGGCGGGGCGCGGCCGCTTCGTCGAGCGAGGCTTCTGAGCTGCGCGTCGACGCCGACCGCATGCGCGAGGACTTCGCCGCGCTCGCGGCGATCGGCGCGACACCTGACGGTGGCGTGAGCAGGCCGAGCCTCGGCGAAGCACACCTCGCCGCGCGCACCTGGTTCCTCGAGCGCGCAGTCGCATACGGACTCGAGACGCGGGTCGATGCAGCCGGGAATCACTCGGCGGTGCTGCCGGCGCCCGGCCCCACCCTGCTCCTCGGCTCGCACCTCGACTCGGTACCCGACGGTGGCCGCTACGACGGCGCGCTCGGCGTCGTCGCGGCGCTCCACGTGCTGCTCGCTCTACGTGAGACGAAGCTGCCGCTCGCGCTCGAGGCGATCGACTTCACCGACGAGGAGGGCACGCTCGTCGGCCTGCTTGGCAGCGAGGCACTGACCGGCGCGCTGCGCGCCGAAACGCTGCAGAGCCCGCGCGGCGGTCGCGAGGCCCTGCTCGCGGGACTCGAGCGCGCGGGACTGCGCGAGGAGAGGCTTGCCGACGCGCGCCGTGACCCCGCGACGCTCGCGGGCTATCTCGAGCTCCACATCGAGCAAGGTCCGCGCCTGGAGCGCGCCGGAGCGCAGATCGGGATCGTCAGCGGCATCGTCGGCGCCCGCTCGCTCGCGCTCGAGTTCCGCGGGCTCTCAGGTCATGCTGGGACGACGCCGATGGACGCACGTCGCGACGCCGGCCTCGCCGCTGCCGTCTTCGCCGTCTCCGCGAACGCACTCGTCATCCGGGACTTTCCCGGCTGCGTCGCCACGGTCGGTGACATGCGCTTCCACCCGGGCGGCTTCAACGTCGTCCCGGCCGCGGCGTACGCCGCACTTGAGTTCCGGTCTCTCGAGCCGGCGCAGCTCGACGTGCTCGAAGCCGCACTGCTCGCCGAGGCCCGATCCGCCGCGGAAACCTACGCGCTCGGCGTCGAGGCGACCGACGTGGGCCGCTGGGAGGGGGTGCAGCTCGACCAGGAAGTGCGCGAGGCGATCGCGACCGCCGCCGCCGGCCTCGGCCTGACGTCGCTCGAGCTTGCGTCAGGTGCCGGCCACGACGCGCAGGCGCTCGCCGCCGTGACGCGGAGCGGAATGGTCTTCGTCCCGTCGGTGGGCGGCGTCAGCCACGACGCGCGCGAGCGCACCGCGTGGGAGGACTGCGTCAATGGGGCGAACGTGCTCATGCACGCTGCGCTCGAGCTCTGCCACGCCTACGCAGCGCGCGGGGCGTAGACCGGGCGACCGAGCACGGCCAGGGCGGAGACCGCGGCGGTTGCGAGGAGGAGCGTCGCCAGCGCGAGCAGCAGCGTCGGCCTCTCGGAGACGTCGAGCAGGTAGCCGCCGAGCGCAGTCGCAGCGGCGATCACGGTGTACTCGCGGACGTTCCACACGACGGAGAGCCCGTGCCGCTCCTCCGGCGAGACGCGCGCGAGCGCGCCGTCGACGACGATGGGCCACACTCCAATCGCGAAAAACGCGGCCGCGACGGTCAGGGAGACGTAGAGCCACGCCTGATGGGTTCCCGCGAGCACCCCGGCGGCGAGCGCGCTGCAGCCGAGCATCGCGCCGACGGACCGCTTGCTGCCGGCGGCGCGCGCGAGCCGGCCGGCCGTCACGCTGCCGCCGATCTTGGCGGCCGCGATCATTCCGGAGACAGCGCCGATGGTGAGCGGCGCGAAGGCGAACTCGTGGGCGAGGACGACCGGGGCGAGGTTGAGCAGCATCCCCATCGCGGCGACCAGCAGCAGGTCGGGAAGCTGGAGAGCGAAGCCCGCGAGCGGCGGCGGGCGCAGCCGAGCGACCGGCACCGCCTCCGTGCGCCGCAGCCAGGAGACGGCTGCGGGAAGCGCGAGGAGCGCGGAGGCCGCGCCGACGGCGAAGCTGACGCGGATGCTCGTTGCGTGCGCCAGGCCGAAGGACCGCAGCGTCGCAATCGCTCCCCCGGTGAGCGCGGCCCCGACCGCACTGCCCGTGACGTAGACGACGTACTGGCCGACGAACGTGCGCGGCGAGCCGTCGTCGCCAGAGCGACGCCCGAGCGACGCCTGGACGCCGACCCAGAAGAGCCCCATGCCGGCTCCGTGCGCCACCGCTCCCACGACGAGCACATCGCGGACGGGTGAGGCGATCAGCAGGAAATCGCCGATGGCGATCACGGCAAGCCCCGCAGCGACCCCTGCCTCGGAGCGCCGGAGGCCGACGGCGAGCAGGGCCCCGAGCGAGAATGCGATGGTATTCGACCCGAGCAGCAAGCCGGCGAGGAGCGGGCCGCCGTGCTCGGCGAGGACGAGCAGCGGCAGCGCGACGGCGAGGTTCGAGTACGAGATTCCCGCACCGAGCGCGGAGGCAACGAGCGCACGGCGGCGTGTGGTCATGGTTCGACGCACGCTACCGACAGCGCCTTGAGAAGATGAGTTGTCCGGGACACGCTTGACCTCGGCCCGGCCGGACTGGAAGATCGTGTTTCATCAAACCACGACCGAAGCTCGGCGTCGTATGAGGACAAGCGAGTATTTTCGGCCATGAGCACGAATTCACGGTGAAGGAGGGCGTCGAATGGACCGCGAGAGCATGATGCGGATTGAGCAGTACCGCCGGACAGAGGCGGGGCCACTGGAGGGAACGCTCGTCGACGAGTTCGTCGACGGCGAGATGGACCGCTCGACGTTCATCCGGCGCGCCTCGGTGCTGGGCCTGTCGATGTCGCTGATCGGGGCCGCGCTCGACGCGTTCGGCCACGCTCCGCTCGCCGAGGCGGCCGTCGGCGCCGGCTCGGCCGGTGGACGGCTGCGCCTCGGGGTCGTCCCGCCGCCGGTCACGGGCCTCGACCCGCACACGTACAAGGACACCGGCGGGCTCGTGACGGGCGGCATCGCCGGCGAGTTCCTCCTCCGCGCGACGCAGAGCCTTGCGCTCCTACCCGAACTGGCGACGAGCTGGAAGCCGAACGGAAACGCGAGCGTATGGACGTTCAAGCTCCGGCCCAACGTCAAGTTCCAGAACGGGCAGGCATTCGGTGCGGACGACGTCGTCGCGACGTACGACCGTCTGACCGCCTCGGACACGGGCTCGCAGGCGCTGTCGGCGTTCAAGGGCGTCCTCTCGCCCGGAGGCACGAAGAAGGTCGACAACCTGACGATCGAGTTCCACCTCGATGCGCCGACGGCGAACTTCCCCTACCTGGCGAGCTCGACGACCTACCAGGGCATCCTGCTGCCCGCGAACTACAAGCTCGGTACCTTCGAGAAGACCCCGCAGACGACGGGCGCGTTCAAGCTCACCGCCTACACCCCCGGCGTCAGCGCGAAGTACGAGCGGAATCCCGGCTGGTGGGGCGGCACGGCACCGCTCGACGGCATCGACCTCACCTACTACTCGGACGACTCGGCGATCATCTCGGCGCTGCTCGGTGGCCAGATCGACCTGATCAACCAGATCAACTTCGTCACGGGCCGGG
Source organism: Actinomycetota bacterium (assembly GCA_030774175.1). The sequence goes on along the minus strand of JALYLO010000339.1, from coordinate 7,127 downwards.
CGCTCTTCAACAACTCGAACGTGCAGATCTTCAACGCCCGGGGCGCCACGCACCGACAGGTGGCAATGCGCGTCGACGCGAAGAATCAGCTCAAGGACTTCCGCGTCCGGCAGGCGATTGCACTCTCACTCGACCGTCCTGGGATCGTGAAGACGCTCTTCAACAACCTGGCCGACCCCGGGAACGACTCGAACTTCGCGCCGGTGTATCCCTCGACGGACAAGAGCGTGCCTCAGCGCCACAAGGACCTCAAGCTCGCGAAGACGCTGCTGCAACAAGCCGGCTTCCCGCGCGGGTTCAAGATCACGCTGACCACGGAGAAGACGGGTGAGATCCCGCAGCTCGCTCAGATCATTCAGCGCTCGGTGAAGCCGCTCGGAATCGACATGAAGCTGAACATCGAAACCGCGACGGCGTACTTCGCGGGCACCCAGGACGGCCCGCCGCTCGGCTGGGGCAACACGCCGTGGCTGAATGCGCCGATGAACATCACCGACTGGGGTCACCGCGCGGTACCGAACGTCGTCCTCACGGCCGCGTTCAGGTCGAAAGGCATCTGGAACGCCGCGCATTACTCGAACAAGAAGCTCGACGCAGCGATGACCAGGTTCCTCGGCGCGATCGCGTTGAAGGATCAGCGGCGGTACGAGAAGCAGATGCAATTGATCCTCCTGCACGACACGCCGGTGATCGTTCCCTACTTCTACAACTTCCTCGCAGCGGGCTCGAAGAAGGTGAAGGGCTACAAGGCCGACGCCCAGGGCACGGTCTTCCTCAGCCACACCTCACTCGGCTAGCTCGAGACGGCACTCACCGGGCCACCGCTCCGTCAAACCGGGGCGGTGGCCCGGCTTTCCGCGACGGAGGACTGCCATCGCCCGGTTTCTGCTCAAACGCTTCGCGCTCGCCGCCATCACGCTCGTTCTGCTCAGCGTGCTCGTCTTCGCCGCCGCGCAGCTCCTCCCCGGCAATATCGGCAGAAACGTCCTCGGCCCGTTCGCGAGCCCGGCCGACGTGCTCAAGTACAACCACGAGCACGGAGTCGACCGGCCCATCGTGGCGCAGTACTGGACGTGGATCAGCCACTTCGCCCGCGGCGACCTCGGGACGTCGCTCCAGTACAACGTCTCGGTCGGCGGCCTGCTCGGCCCCTCGCTTCTGAATTCGCTCAAGCTCGCCGCCCTCGCCTTCGTGCTCGTCGTTCCGCTCAGCATCCTCGGCGGCACCGTCGCTGCCCTCCGGCGCAACCGGCTCACCGACCGTGTGATCACGATCGCCGGCCTCTCGCTGACCTCGATCCCCGAGTTCGTGACCGCGATCGTCCTGATCGTGATCTTCGGCGTCGTGCTCAAGTGGCTGCCGGTCTCTGCAACCGCCCCGCCGGGCTCGGGCGTGCTCACGCAGGTCAAGTACCTGCTGCTGCCGAGCTTCGCCCTCGTCGCCGTTCTCTTCGGGTACATCGCGCGGATCACGCGTGCCGGTGTGATCGAGGCGATCGACTCGGACTACACACGGACGGCATTCCTGAAGGGACTGAGCACGCGGCGCGTCCTCGTCCATCACGTGCTCCGGAATTCGCTCCTCCCGACGATCGCCGTCGTCGCTACGCAGACCGGCTACCTGATCGGCGGCCTCCTCGTGATCGAGAAGCTCTTCAACTACAACGGGATCGGCCAGCGGATCTACGTCGCCGCGACGAACAAGGACTTCACGCTCCTGCAGAGCGGGGTCCTGATCGTCGGGATCGTGTATCTCGTCGCGACGCTCCTCGCGGACCTTCTCTACTCCGTGTTCAACCCGCGGATCCGTCTGGGTGGCGCCGAATGAGCGTTGCGGCCCCGACTCCGGCCACCCGCTCGGGAGAAGCGCGGCTCGCGCGGCGGGAGACGCTCGGACAACTGGCCCGCTCGAAGACGTTCCTTGTCGGGGCGTCGGTCGTCCTCTTCTGGGTGTTCTGGGGCATCGTCGGCGCGCGGCTCACTCCGCACGACCCGCTCGCCCAGTCGCCGGACGTCCTGAAGGGCCTCGGATCGGGCCACTGGTTCGGCACCGACCAGCTCGGCCGGGACGTCCTCTCCCGCGTGCTCGCCGGCGCCTCGGCGACGCTGCAGGTGGCGCCGCTCGCAACGCTGCTCGGGATCGCCGGCGGCACGACGGTGGGACTCATCAGCGGCTACTTCCTGGGCATCCCCGACGACGTGATCAGCCGGCTCGTGGACGCTGTGCTGGCGCTGCCGCTGATCGTGATCGCGGTGACCGCACTCGTGGCGCTCGGCAGCTCGAGGGTGACGCTGATCGTCGTGATCGGAGTCGTCTTCACTCCGATCGTCTCGCGTACGGTGCGCGCCGCGGTGCTCGCCGAGCGCGAGCTCGAGTACGTGCAGGCAGCGCGCCTGCGTGGGGAGCGGTCCCCGTACGTGATGTTCGCCGAGATCCTCCCGAACGTGATGGGGCCGATCATCGTCGAGGCGACTGTCCGGCTCGGCTACGCGATCTTCGCGGTCGCCGGCCTGACCTTCCTCGGCTTCGGCGTGCAGCCTCCGTCGCCCGATTGGTCGCTGCAGATTGCCGACAACTACCAGCTCCTGAACACGAGCAACTATGAGTGGACCGTGCTCTTCCCCGGTCTCGCAATCGCCAGCCTGATCGTCGGCGTGAACCTCGTCGCGGACGGTCTGCAGCAGGTGCTCGACCGGTGAGCCAGACGGTCGCGCTCCCAGAGGCCGTCGAGACGGCGAACGCGCTCGAGCTGCGCGACCTCGACGTCGTGTACCGCGTGCGCGGGCGGGACCGCCAGGTCCTCCGCGGCGTCACCCTCTCGGTCCGGCGCGGCGAGGCCTACGGGCTCGTTGGCGAGTCGGGCTGCGGCAAGTCGACAGCTGCTCTGGCCGTCGTCCAGTACCTGCCGCGCAACGGCCGCGTCCGCAGCGGCGACATCCGGATCGACGGCCGCGACGTGCTGGCCTTGTCACGAGACGAGCTCTTGCTCCTGCGCGCGGACGCCGTGTCGATGGTCTACCAGAACCCGGGCACGGCGCTGAACCCCTCGATTCGGGTCGGGAGCCAGGTGGCCGAGGTCTTCGCGGTCCGCGGCGCCGCCAAGGCGGAGGCACTCGACCGTGCGCGGCAAGCGCTCGAGCTCGTGCAGATCGCCGACCCGGGCTCGGTCATGCGGCGCTACCCGCATCAGCTCTCCGGCGGCATGCAGCAGCGCGTGATCATCGCGATGGCGCTCGCGAAGGACCCCTCCCTCTTGATCCTCGACGAGCCGACGACCGGCCTCGACGCCACGGTCGAGGCGGAGGTGCTCGATCTCGTCGCGAATCTCCAGGCGAAGCTCCACACGTCTGTGCTCTTCATCAGCCACAACCTTGGCGTGATCGCGAAGATGTGCGACCGGGTCGGGGTTCTCTACGCGGGCAGACTCGTGGAGGAAGGGACGGTCGAGCGGGTGCTGCACGATCCACGCCACCCGTACACCGTCGGCCTCCTGCGGTGCATCCCACGAGGCGGCGCGCGCAAGGATCACGGCCGCCTCGACACGATCCCGGGTTTCCTGCCGAATCTCGGCGAGGACCTTCCGGGCTGCGTCTTCGCCGATCGCTGCGGCCTGGCACAGGAGATCTGCGTTGCGGAGGAGCCTCCGCTCTTCGAGCTCGGCGACGGGCACGTCAGCCGCTGCCATTTCCACGAGCAGGCGCAGGAGCTGCCGCGTGCGGAAGCCGTGAACCTCGCGCTGCCGCCGGTCGAGCGCACTGCCGCGCCGGTGCTTCAGTTCGACGACCTCGGCAAGGTCTTCCGCCAGCGTGGGCACGACATCCATGCGCTCGTGGGAGTGTCCGCGGCGATCTGGCCCGGCGAGGCGCTCGGCCTCGTCGGGGAGTCCGGGAGCGGCAAGACCACGCTCGCGCGAACCCTGCTCGGCATCGTTCCTGCGACCTCGGGCGCGGTGACCCTGGACGGCAAGGCGCTCGAAGGGCGCCTCGAACGCCGTTCGACCAGCCAGGTCCGCGCCCTCCAGATCGTGTTCCAGAACCCCGACTCGGCGCTGAACAGGCGCCATACGGTGCGGCGGATCGTGCGGCGGGCGCTGAAGAAGCTCGCCGGCCTCACCGGCGACGCCGCCGAGACGCGGCTGCTCGAGCTGATGCACTCAGTGCGCCTCGCGGAACGTTACGTCAGCGCCAGGCCCGGCCAGCTCTCAGGCGGGCTCAAGCAGCGTCTGGCGATCGCGCGCGCCTTCGCCGGCGATCCGCGGGTCGTCGTCTGCGACGAGCCGACGTCGGCCCTCGACGTGTCGGTGCAGGCGGCGATCCTCAACCTGCTCGTCGAGCTCCAGTCCTCGCACCGCGTCGCGTACCTCTTCATCTCGCACGACCTCGGTGTCGTCCGCTACATCTCCGACCGGATCGCGGTGCTCTATCTCGGCCGGCTGATGGAGCTCGGCCCAGCGGAAGTCGTCTTCGGCGCGCCGCACCATCCGTACACAGAGGCGCTGCTCTCCGCCGTGCCGACGATCGACGGCGGCGGCCGGGAGCGGATCAAGCTCGCGGGCGAGATCCCGAGCGCGGCGAACCCGCCGTCCGGCTGCGTCTTCCACACCCGCTGCCACCGCAAGATCGGCGCGATCTGCGAGCTGGAGGAGCCGCCGCTCGTCGAGGTCGAGGCGGAGCACCACATGCGCTGCCACATCCCGATCGAGGAGCTGCGACGGCTCCAGGTCAAGCCCCGGGAGATGACGAGAGGTTGAAGATCCGCGCGGCGGTCCTCGAACGGACCGGCGGACCGATGACGGTGACCGAACTCGACCTCGCCGACCCTGGGCCCGGGGAGGTGCTCGTCCGCCTCCACGCGAGCGGGGTCTGCCACTCCGACCAGAACGCGATCGACGGCACCTCCGAGACTCGCTGCCCGGCCGTGCTCGGCCACGAGGGAGCCGGCGTCGTCGAATCCGTCGGTCCCGGCGTGACCCGCGTCGCACTCGGCGATCACGTCGCGCTCTCCTGGGCGCCGTCGTGCGGCAGCTGCCCCGAATGCCTGCGCGAGCTGCCCCAGCTCTGCTCGACCGCCTGGCCGGCGATGGGCACCGGCGGCCTGCTCGACGGGACGACGCGCCTCTCCCGCGACGGCGAGCCTGTCTACCACTACTCGTTTATTTCCTCGTTCGCGGAGGCGTGCGTGCTGCCCGAACGGTCGTGCGTGCCGATCCCGAAGGACGTGCCGTTCGACGTCGCCGGCCTCGTCGGCTGCGCGGTCACGACCGGCGTGGGCGCGGTCTGGCGCACGGCGGGGGTCCGGCCGGGCGATCGTGTCGCCGTGATCGGCTGCGGCGGCGTCGGCCTGTCGGCAGTGCTCGCTGCTGCAACGGCCGGAGCGGGTTCGCTCCTGGCAGTCGACGTCAATCCGCAGAAGCTGATCGACGCGAAGGCGTTCGGTGCGACCGGCGGGGTGCTCTGGGTCGGCTCGCCCGAGGAGACAGCGGCCGCCATCGTCGAGGCGTCGGACGGCGGAGTGGACTACGCGATCGAAGCAACCGGACGCACCGACGCAATGCTCACGGCCTTCCTCTCGACGCGACCGCACGGTGCCGCGGTGCTGATCGGCATCCCGCGCGAGGACGCGATCCTGCCACTGCCGGCGCTCTCGATCCCACGTATGGAGCGCAGGGTGCTCGGGTCCCTCTACGGTTCCTCGCGACCCGAACGTGACTTCGTGACGATCCTCGACCTCTACCGTCGCGGCTTGCTGCCGCTCGACAAGCTGATTTCGCATCGGCTGCGGCTGGACGAGCTCGACCGCGCGTTCGCGCTGCTGCGCTCGGGCGAGGCGCTGCGGGTCGTACTCGACCTGTCCCCGGACGGAGCGGCGGGATGACGGCCGACGAGCTCGACGGTCGCATCGGGGAGGGGTGGAGCGGCGTCAAGCCGAACGGATGTCACGTCAACGTGGTGCTCGCCCGCCGCGGGGGACCGACCTTCGCCGCGGCGATCGGCATGTTCGCCCACCCGTCTCCGGGACACACCCCGGTGCTTGTCTGCGTCGGTCCCGAGGAGGACCAGTACGAGCCGATCTGGCCGCCGACGCTGATGATGAACAAGGCGACCGCCCGCGACGACCGCCACGAGACGATCACCTGGGGAGCTGCGCAGCTCGGGATCGGCCAGGGCGTGCTGGACGCCGTCGCCGACGGCGTCGTCGAGGCCACCGACGACCTGATCGTGCTCGTCGCGGTCTGGGTCGATCCGAACGCGACCGACGAGACGGCGGTCCGCCTCGCGAACCGCGCGGCCGTCAGGAAGGCGGTTGGGATGTGCGTCTCAGGGCGCGACCCGGCGGCGGCCGCACGCCTCGTCGCCGAACGGGATTCGTTGCAGAGCCCGTTCTACAGCGGCGAGTAATGCGCATCTCCGAGATCGAAACACGGCGGTACGCCTTCCCCTTCGAGCCGCCGCTGCGGGTCGCCTGGGACCCCGTCCCGCGCACCCGGCAGGAGGCAACCGTCGTGATCGTACGCACCGACGAGGGCCTCGAGGGCTGCGCGAGCGGCGACGCGCTCCCTGACCGAGAGCTGCTCGAGCGGCTGCTCGTCGGCGTCGATCCGCTGCGGACCGAGGTCGTACGCCAGGTCTGCGAGACGGTCGACTTCCACCACGGCCGCGCGTGGACCGTCGAGGTGGCGGTGTGGGATCTCGTCGGCAAGGCGCTCGACACGCCCTGTTGGCAGCTCCTCGGCGGCCGTTCGGAGCGGCTGCTCGCGTACGCGTCGACCGCCGAGCTGCTCTCTCCGGAGGAGCGAGTCGAGCGCGTCCTCGCTCTCCGCGACGCCGGCATCCGGGCCGTCAAGCTCCGCTTCCACCACGCGGACTGGCGCGACGACGTCGCGGTCGTCGAGGCCGTGCGCGACGCGGTCGGGCCCGAGCTCGAGCTCATGGTCGACGCCAATCAGGGCTGGCGCATGCCCGGAGACCTCGAACCGCGGTGGGACGTCGCGACCGCCGCACAGTGCGCCCGCGCGCTCGAGCCCCTCGGTGTCTACTGGCTGGAGGAGCCGCTGCGGACAGACGACGTCGACGGCTACCGCGCGCTGCGCGGCCGCACCGACCTGCGTCTGGCCGCCGGCGAGATGG
>JALYLO010000338.1 GCA_030774175.1 Actinomycetota bacterium | reverse complement strand
GGCGACCTCTGCTTCGTCAGCGGCCAAACGGCGATCGATCCCGTCACGGGCGAGTTCCACCCGGGCACGATCGAGGAGGAGTTTGCAATCGCGTTCGCCAACGTCCTTGCGGTTGTCCGCGCCGCTGGCTTCGAGGGCAAAGACTTGGTCTATGTCCACCTGGCCCTCGCTGACATCGACGATTATTCGGCGGTCAACAAGGTCTACGGCGAGACGCTTGCCCTCGCCGACCTGCCGGCGCGGATGACCTACGCCGTGGGGGCGCTGCCGTTCGGCGCCAAGATCGAAGTGCAAGCCATCGCGGCCCGCTCGTAGCGGTCGCGGCCGACGGCCGGAGCGAGCCCGAGACCATCGCGGTGCCGGTGCTCGCAGCCGAAGCCTCATGCATCAGCTCCACGATCCTTGTTGGTGCGGGTCGGGACGGAAGTACAAGCAGTGCTGTGCGACCGTCGAGTACACGCCGCCCCCTGACGCCTGATCGTCCGCTCGAGACCGAATCTGCCGACGAAGATGCTTGGCTTTGCCCCGAGCGGAGCTTCTCGGTACGCGAGCGCCGGCCGAGTCTTTGATATACCCGATAGGGGTATCCGCTATCGTACGGGCCCTGAGCGCTGCAGAAACTCATCGCTCGTACGGCTATTCCGATCGGAAGGACAAGCTGCTCAAGCGACTCGCCCGCGCGGAGGGCCAGGTACGCGGTGTAGCCCGCATGGTCGAGGAGGATCGCTACTGCATCGACATCCTCACTCAACTGGCCGCGGCGGACACGGCTCTTGAGGGCGTCGCGCTCGCGATCCTCGACGACCACGTCACACACTGCGTCGCCGGCGCGCTCGCATCCGGTGACAAAGAAGAGGCAGACACAAAGATCGCCGAGCTGCTCGACGCAGTCCGCCGGTTCGCGAAGACTCGCTGATGCTGCTCGCGCTCGACGTCCCGCACGAGCTTTGGCGCGCCGTCTCGTTCGCGTTCGGGATGACCTGGGAGATTCTCTGGGCGCTGATCCTCGGCTTCGGTCTCTCGGCCGTGGTACAGGCGGTCGTCTCAAAGCGCGAGATGCGCAAGCTGCTCCCCGACGACTCGCCGAAAACGCTACTCGTCGCGACCGGATTGGGCGCTGCGTCCTCGAGTTGCTCCTACGCCTCGGTCGCGCTCGCGCGCTCGCTCTTTCGCAAGGGTGCGAACTTCACCGCCGCGATGGCCTTCGAGATCGCCTCGACGAACCTCGTGATCGAGTTGGGGATCATCATGGCGTTGCTGCTGGGCTGGCGGTTTGTGCTCGGCGAGTTCCTGGGCGGCCCGCTGATGATCGTTTTCGTAGCGATCCTCTTCCGGCTCTTCCTGAAGCGGCAGCTCGTCGACGAGGCTCGGGCCGAGGCCGACAAGGGTCGGCTCGGCTCGATGGAGGGCCACGCCGAGATGGACATGTCCGCTGCCGATGGAGGGAACTGGTGGCGGCGTCTTCGTAGCCCTGCGGGCTTCACCGCGACCGCGAATTACTTCGTGATGGACTGGGCCGCGGTCGCGCGCGACGTCTTCGGCGGCCTCCTGATCGCCGGTGCGCTTGCTGCCTGGGTGCCGGACTCCTTCTGGCGCAGTCTGTTTTTCGAGCATCACCACACGCTCGCCAAGTTCTGGGGACCGCTGATCGGCCCCGCCGTCTCGGTGGTCAGCTTTGTCTGCTCGATCGGCAACGTCCCGCTGGCCGCCGTCTTGTGGAACGGCGGCATCAGCTTCGGCGGGGTGCTCGCCTTCATCTTCGCCGACCTGCTGATCCTCCCCATCCTCGACATCTATCGCCGCTACTACGGCTGGAAGATGGCCGGCTTCATCTTCGCCACGTTCTACGCCACGATGGTTGCGGCTGGACTCGTGGTCGAGTTCGTCTTCGAAGGCCTCGGGCTCGAACCGACGGCGCGGAACGCGAAGGTGGTGATGGCTCACGTGAGTTGGAACTACACCACCTACCTCAATGCGGTCTTCCTGGTGCTCGGTGCTGTGCTGGTCTGGCGCTACTTCCGCCGTGGCGGTGGCTTGGCGATGTTGAAAATGATGAATGAGCCGATGGGCGGCGACCACGATCATCACGCGCATCGCCACCACGACGAGCACGCAGGCCACGCGCACGCCTGACAACGTAAACAGAGTTACGATCGGTGTGTGGAGCGTGGGGTGCATGACCGTGGCGGGTGGCCGACGAACGCGCCGATCGATCGGCGCGAGCATGAGCTCGCCGACTGGGAGTTGCTGACCGACGCGCTTGTCGGTGCTCTCGGCAGTCGTGGGCTGATGAACGTCGACGAGTTGCGCCGCGGCATCGAGAGCATGCCGCCGGGCGAGTATGAGCGCGCGTCGTATTACGAGCGCTGGCTCTTCTCGATCGAGACGATTCTGACCGAGAAGGGCGTGGTCGCGGCGGGCGAGCTGGATGCGAGGCTTGGCGGATGAGGTATCTGCGCGGTCAGCGAGTGCGGGTCGCGACCCGGATGCACGAGGGCCATCACCGCACACCCGCCTACGTGAAGGGCAAGACCGGCCGTGTCGAGCAGGTGCACGCGTCGTTCACGAACCCGGAGACGCGGGCCTACGGTGGGGACGGCCTCCCGAGGCAGCCGCTCTATCTCGTCGGCTTCGCCCAACGCGATCTTTGGTCCGACTACCGCGGCCGCGGTGACGACAGGGTCTATGTCGACGTCTTCGAGCATTGGCTGGAGGCAGCGGAATGAGCGAGCACGACCATGATCATTCGCACGCGCCGATCACGAACGGCGACGAGCCTGCGGCCGCGCTGCGGGTCCGGGCGCTCGAGGAGCTGCTCGTCGAGAAGGGTGTGGTCGGCCGCGAGGACGTGCGCCGGCGGATCGACTGGCTCGTGTCGCGTTCGCCCGCCGACGGCGCGCGGCTGGTGGCGCGCGCCTGGGTCGATCCGGAGTTCAAGGAGCGCCTGCTCGCGGATGCGAGAGCCGCGGCGCTCGAGCTCGGCCTCGACCCAGGACCCTCACCGGTCGTCGTCGCGTTCGAGAACACGGAGGCCGTGCACCATCTGGTCGTCTGCACGCTCTGCTCCTGTTACCCGAGGGCGCTGCTCGGTCCGCCGCCGGACTGGTACAAGAGCCTTCCCTACCGCTCGCGTGCGGTCTCCGACCCGCGTGGAGTGCTCAGTGAGTTCGGGGTCGAGCTCGAAGAAGACGTCGAGTTGCGTGTGCTCGACTCGACGGCGGACATTCGCTACCTCGTGATCCCGCGTCGTCCGGCCGGCAGCAACGAAATGAGCGAGAAGGAACTCGCGGCGCTGGTGACACGCGACTCGATGATCGGCGTCGCCGAGCCGGCGGCACCCGCTCCGATCCTGTCAGCTCCTTAGTATCTCCGCGATGCGCCACGCGATCCTCGGCGCGGGCGGGATCGGCGGTCTCCTCGGCGCCGCATTGGCACGGGCGCGCCGAGGTCGTCCTGCTCATGCGACCAGAAGCGCTGACGCGTTACAGCGGGAGGCTCGCCGTCGAGAGTGCCGTCCTGGGCGAGTTCGAGGTGGAAGTTCCCGCCGCGCCTGGGCTCGACCGCGATGTCGACGCGGTCTGGGTGACGACGAAGGCGATGCAGCTCGAGCCGTCCCTAGCGCTCGCGCCGCCGGGGCGCACGGGCTCCGCGTTCGTGATCCCGCTCCTGAACGGAGTCGACCACATGGAGGTGCTGCGGACGCGCTACCGGAACGTCGTTGCCGGGGCGATCCGCGTCGAGTCGGAACGGTTCGCTTCGTCACGGATTCGCCAGAGCTCTCCCTTCATCCGCGTCGAGTTGGCCGGCGCCGAGCCGGTCGCTGCCGAGCTCCGCACCGCGG
>JALYLO010000337.1 GCA_030774175.1 Actinomycetota bacterium | reverse complement strand
TGAGCAGGAAGACCGAGGAGACGAGCGTCCCGATCGTCAGCGACCCGTGCGTCAGCATCTGCCCGCCGACCCACAGCACCGACGCCATCGCGACGACGCCGAGGAACTCGATCCCCGGGAAGAAGAGCGAGTTGAGGTACTGCGCGTGGGTGTTTGTGCGCCGGTTGGCGTCGTTCGCCTTGTCGAACTCGCCGAGGAACGCGCGCTCGCGGTTGAACGCCTGGATCACGGCCATGCCCGACACCGACTCCGCGATCTGCGCCGTCAGCGACGAGATCGTCTCGCGCACGCGCAGGAACGCGGCGTGCGAGCGGACCTGGAACCAGCGGGTCAGCACGAGCGTCGGCGGCAGGATCACAAGGGCGACGAGGCCGAGGCGCCAGTCGAGCACGAAGAGCCCGACGATCGCAGCGAGCAGCGTCAGCGTGTTGACGACCAGCGTCGTCAAGCCCTGCGAGAGAACGTCGGAGAGCGCGTCCACGTCGGAGGTCAGGCGGGAGATGATCCAGCCCGCCTTCTGCTGGGAGAAGTAGCGCAGCGAGAGCGTCGTCAGGTGGTCGAAGAGGTCCTCGCGCAGCCCGAGCACGACGTCTTGCCCGACGCGCGCGAGCCCGCGCACGAGTGTCGTCTGGAGCACCCAGGCGAGCGCGTTGATGCACAGGTAGACGACGACGTCGCGGCTGAGCCGGCCGCGGTCGTGGGCGCGCATGCCCTTGTCGATCGCGTCCTGGACCACGAGGAGCGCGGTCACCGGCGCCGCGGCCGACGCGATGCCGACGATCGAGAGCAGCGCGACGCGCAGGCGCCGGCCGACGAGGTAGCGGCCGAGGCGGGTCAGCCCGACTCGCTGCTTACGCGGCAGCGGAGATCTCCTCTCCGAACAGGGCGGCGAAGACGCCGCCGAGGGCGAGCAGCTCGGACGGCGTGCCGGCCTCGACGATCACGCCCTCGTCGAGCACGACGGCGCGGTCCGCGACCTCCACCGTCGAGAGACGCTGCGTCGCGATCAGGACGGTTCGTCCTGCGAACGCCGGACGCAGGTTCTTGACGAGGTGGCGCTCGGTCTGGGTGTCGACGGAGGACATCGGGTCGTCGAGCACGACGACGCGCGAGCCGGCGACCAACGCGCGCGCAAGCGCCACGCGCTGGCGCTGCCCGCCGGAGAGGTTGACGCCACGCTCGCCGATCAGCGTGTCGTAGCCGTCGGGCAGCTCCGCGGCGAACTGCGCGACGCCGGCGGCCTCGCAGGCGGCGACGACCTCGTCCCAGGGGGCGTCGGGGCGCGCTGCGGTGAGGTTGTCGCGCAGCGGGATCGAGAACAGGATGGGCTTCTGGGTGACGATCGCGACGGCGGCGCGCAGGTGCTCGAGCGCGAGGTCGCGCACGTCGGTGCCGCCCACCAGCACGCGGCCCGCGGTCGGGTCGTAAAAGCGCGGCAGCAGGTTGAGGAGCGATGTCTTGCCGGCGCCGGTCGACCCGCAGACGGCGATCACCTCGCCGGGAGCGAGCTCGAGGTCGACGCCGGAGAGCACCTCGGATCCCGTGCCGTAGCTGAAGTGCACGCCCTCGAAGCGCACGGCGAGCGCGGTTGCCGGCGGCAGCGTGGTGGGGTGCTCGGGCTCGGGGACCGACTCGATCCCCTGGAGCCAGGCGAAGCTGCGCGACGCGGACGCGGTTGCGCGCTGCGCGAGCGAGAGGATCCAGCCGAGCGCCTCGAGCGGCCAGACGAGCTGGAGGAGCAGTTGGTAGAAGAGGAAGAACTCGCCGTAGGTGAGCGTGCCGCCGATCACCTCGCGGCCGCCGAAGAGCACGATGGCGCCGATCGAGAGCGTGGGCAGGAAGAGCAGCCCGGGCAGGAACGCCGCCTCGACGCGCGCCTGCCGCAGCACGCCGTCCCGCACCGCCTCGGCCCTGCGGGCGAACCGCTCCTGCACGTCGTCCTCGCGGCCGAACGCCTGCACCATCTCGATCCCGACCACGGCTTCGTCGGCCGCCTCCGTCACGTCGGCCTTCAGCTGTTGCACCTGGCGCGAGATCGGCATCACCTTGCGCGCGAACGAGAACGCCAGCAGGAAGACAGCCGGCATCGCGACGAGCGCGACTCCGGCGAGCGTCGGGTTGACGAGGAAGAGGACGACCGCGATCCCGCAGATCATCATCAGCGACTGGATCCCCTGGGTCATGCCCCAGCCGATGAAGTAGCGGATCGGATAGAGGTCGTTCGTCGCGCGCGAGACGACCTGACCGGTGGCGTGGCGGTCGTAGAAGGCGCGCGGGTAGCGCAGGTAAGCCTGGTAGAGCAGCTCGCGCATCCGCGCCTCGACGCGGATGCCCGTGCGCGCGGTCGCGTAGCGGCGCGTGAAGTTGAGGGCGAAACGGAGGAGCGCGAGCAGGACGACCGCGACGAGGTAGGGCCACAGGGCTTTTCGGTGCCCGTTCGTGGGCGCGATCGAGCTGTCGATTGCATGGCGGACGACGATCGGGATCGCGAGCGAAAGGCCGCTGTAGACGAAGGCGCAGGCCAGCCCGACGGTGACGAGGCGCCACTGCTCACGCCAGAGCCGGGCGAGCCCCTTCGCCGTCGGCCAGAGGCCGAGATCCGGAGGATCGACCGAGAGGAACCGTGTACTCACCACGGGAGGCTACCAGCCGCGGCCCCCATTGGTTAACGAGGTTAAGGGCTGAGCGGCGGGACGAAAGACGGCGTCACGGACGGCGACTGTCTCTTCAGGCCACGACCCTTGGTCAGACCAAGTGTGACAATTGCTCCACGGAGGAACGCGTACTCACCACCGAAGCTCGCGGCCCTCCCATTCGTCAACGAGGTTGAGAAGTTGACGCGGGGAGCAGCCGGCACGCCGGGTGCTCCCCGCATTCTGAGTTACGGGATGAAGGCGAGATCTTCCGGCAGGAACGATGCCGGCGTCTCGAAGTACGGGCCGCTGCCGTCCGGGTCGATCGTCGTTGCGCCGTCGGTCGCGAAGAACGTCGCGATCTGGCCTTGCGCTTCGATCGCGAAGGGCGCCTCAGCGGCTGCGCTGACGTTCGTCAGGAACGTGTGTGGGTTCTTGCTTCCGGGCACCGCCCGGTACGCGGCCGAGTCGGCGTAGATCAGGTCGTTCCGGAAGAGCGTCGTCCGCGAGGCGAGATTGCCCGCACGGATCACGCGGGTGGCGGTCGGGTTCGGGACGGTCTTGTCGCCGCGCGCGAACTGGAAGATCACGGGCATCGAGATGTACGGCGCCCAGCCTTCCGGGTTGCCTGCCTGCTGCACCCATTCCGAGTTGTCGAGGTAGTCCTGGATCGCAGCCGCGCCAGGGGTCGTGTCAACGACGATCGGCAGGTTCCGGAGGGGCTCGTTCTCGATGAAGTTCGTCGGGAACAGCGGGTTGTTCACCGGCAGGACGTTGTACAGCGACGGCGTATGCGCGAGCAGCGCGAAGCCGACGAGACCGCGGAAGTTCGGCGAGAGCCGTGCGATCTCGACGATCGGCCCACCTGCGACGTTCGGGACGCCTGCGCGGATCGTCGGCTCGAGGCCGAGCAGCTCGACGCCGTAGATGCCGCCGAACGACTGGCCGGAGTAGTAGATCCGCGA
>JALYLO010000336.1 GCA_030774175.1 Actinomycetota bacterium | reverse complement strand
GTCGATCTCGTCGTCGAGCGAGTCGATCAGGTCGAGATAGCGCTCTGCGACCTCGTCGACGAGGTGGAACGCGAACATGCCGACCTCGTCGTGCACTCGGCACGCGTCCTTCGCGGGTTTCGGGTCGAACGCCTCCTCCCCCGGAGGTGTCTTCGAGATCGACACGAGCACCTCTTGGGTCGCGATGAAGTCGATCTCCTGGTAGTAGACGCGGTCCTCGGCAGGAACCGCGACGGGCAGCAGGAGGATCCCGAGGACGTAGTCGCCGTGCGACTCGATGCGCGGCCGCGGCTCGTCGTCGTGCACGTGCGGCGTGAGCAGGGCCTCGAGGGCCGTCTCGTGGACGTGCGTGGGGAGATGCGCCTTCAGGTCCTCCGCGGACGGGTCGACGAGGTCGATCCACTGCGGCCGACCGTCTCCCAAGGCGCGAGCTTAGACCTCGGCGGCTTCGGGGCGTGGCGCGGTGAGCGCGGTGCCCGGATGGCCCTCCAGCGTGGCGAGGAACTTCTCCGCGTCGAGGGCGGCCATGCAGCCCGACCCGGCGGCGGTGATCGCCTGCCGGTAGGTGTGGTCCTGCACGTCGCCGGCCGCGAAGACACCCGGGACGTTCGTCGCGGTCGAGCCCGCCTTCGTCACGAGGTACCCGGCGGCGTCGTGGTCGAGGTGGTCGAGGAACAGCGTCGTGCTCGGGTCGTGGCCGATCGCGACAAACAGGCCGTCGGCCGGCACTTCCCAGACTTCGTCTGAGACGGTGCTGCGGAGGCGCAGCGCCTCCACCTTGACCTCGCCGACGATCTCGTCGACAACAGCGTTGAAGACGAAGTCGAGCTTGTCGTTCTGCTCGGCGCGATCGACCATGATCTTCGACGCGCGGAACTCATCGCGGCGATGCACGAGGTGCACGCGCGACGCGAACTTCGTCAGGAAGAGAGCCTCCTCGACCGCAGAGTCGCCACCGCCGACGACGTAGACCTCCTTGTCGCGGAAAAACGCGGCGTCGCACGTGGCGCAGGCCGAGACGCCGCGGCCCTTGTGCTTCTCCTCGGACGGGATGCCGAGGAAGCGCGCCGTCGCGCCCGTCGCGACGATCACCGCGCTGGCGGCGTACTCGTCGTCGCCGACCCACACCCGAAGCGGTTGCTCCGAGAAATCGACCCTCGTCACGTCGTCGGTGATGTAGCGGACGCCGAAGCGCTCGGCCTGGCGGCGGAAGTCGGCCATCATCTCCGGCCCCATGACGCCGTCGGCGTAGCCAGGGTAGTTCTCGACGTCGCTCGTGATCATCAGCTGGCCGCCCCAGGCGAACCCTTCGATCACGAGCGGCGCCAGGTCGGCTCGTGCCGCGTACAGGGCGGCCGTGTAGCCGGCGGGGCCGCCGCCGATGATGATCAGCTCGTGCACGTTCTGCTCGCTCAAGGTACTCCTCTCTGAAACCTCTCACTGGTAGTAAACGTCAGAGGGCGGCTGGACGTTCCCGATCCAATGTGCCTTCAGGAGTAGTTCCTGCCGCAATGGGTTAAGAACCGTGGCATGGCCACTGCCGTTACGACCGACATCCTGCGCGAGCTCGCCGCCTTCCACGCCGCGAACGGGTGCGCGATCAGCTTTCACCTCGGTTTCGACCCATCCGAAGCCCCGACGACGCCGGACGTCGAGACGAAGTTCAACTCGCTGCTCTCGACCGCCGAGAAGCAGGCGGAGGAGCACGGCACGACCCACGACCGCAAGGTCGCGCTTCGCGACGATCTGGAGCGGCTTCGCACCTGGTGGGACGACGAGCTCAACCGCGATGGCGTCCGAGGCGTGGCGGTTTTCGCAGCTTCAGCCGATGCGCTGTTCCGCGCGGTGACGCTCGGGGAGGCGCCCCACGACTCGGTCAGGATCGGCCACGAGCTCAACCTCGCACCGCTGGCCTCCCTGCTCGGTCGCGGCGTTGGCGCGCTCGTGATTGTCGTCTCCCGCGAGCGGGGAACGGTCTACCGGTTGACCGACGGCCGGCTGGTCGAGGTGGTCGACGAGACCGCGGACGTTCCCGGCCAGCACGACCAGGGCGGCTGGTCGCAGGGGCGCTACCACCGCCATATCGAGAAGCTCGTGAAGGATCATCTGAAGAACGTCGGCGAAGAAGTCGACAGGCGCGCACGCGGCTCCAAGCTGAGGATCGTCGTCGTTTGCCCCGAAGAGATGCGGAGCGAATTCGAGAGCACCCTGTCCCCCGAGGCGCGCCAGACGATCGTCGGCTGGACGCACGCCGACGCGCACGCGAGCCCGAGCGACCTGTTGCCGCTCGCGCAGCCGTTTCTCGACGCGGCGTCGGCCTACCACGAGAAGGAGGCGCTCGAGCGCTGGCAGGGGGAGCGCGGCCGCGGCGGCAAGGCCGCAGGAGGCTGGAAGCAGGTGCTCGATGCGGCTTCGGACGCCCGCGTCGAGGTTCTACTGCTCGAGGAGGCCGCCGACCGGCAAGCCTGGCGCTGCCCGCAGTGCGGCCGGGCCTCGGCCGACGGCGGCAGGTGCCCACTCGACGACACGAAGCTCGAGGAGCGCGAGGACGGCGTCGACCTGGCGATCCACCAGACCCTCCTGCACGGCGGCAACCTGGTGGAGCTCGCCCGCGGCGCACTGCCCGGCGCCGACGGCATCGCCGCGCTGCTCCGCTTCTAGCCTGGCCGGCTAGGCGGCGTCGGCTTCGAGCTCGAGCGGCGCCTCGACCAGCTCGATCGTCTCGTCGGCCTCTTCCAGCGCCTGATCGAGGCGGTCGCTGAACCTCGTCAGACGGTTGTCGGCCTCCGTGTACTTCTTCTGCGCGTGGCCAAGGTGCGTCCCGATCGTCTCGAAGTCCGCGACGAAGCGGTTGAAGTCCTGGCCGAGATCCGCGACGTATGCCATCACCTCTTGCGCGCGCTCCTCGATCTGCATTCCCTTCAGACCGAGCGCGATCACCTGGAGATACGCGGTGAACGTGGACGGCGAGACGGGGAACACCCGCTTGGAGTGGGCATGCTCGAGGATCGAGCCGGTCTTCCCGCAAGCGAGCTCGTAATAGACGCCCTCGGAGGCGATGTACATGAACGCGAAGTCGTACGTGCCCTCGGACGGTCGGATGTATTTCCTCGAGATCGCGTCGATGTGCAGCTTCACGTCGCGCGCGAACGCCTTCTCGTGCATGAGACGCTCGCCGTCGTTCTCCGCACCGACGATTCGCTCGTAGTTGTCGAGCGGGAACTTCGAATCGACGGGGATCAACTGGCCGACGCGCACGACGGCATCGACCCGTTCGCCAGAGTCGAACGTGTGCTGCATCGAGTAGGCGGAGGACGGAAGCCGGTCGCGGAGGAGGTTCTCGAGCAACAGTTCGCCGAAGCCCCCCCGCGCCTTCGGCGGACGCAAGGCCTGCTCGAGCCGCGCGAGGTCGTTTGCGCGCGCGAGCATCTGAGAGGCGGTTCCGTCGAGCTTGCCGAGCTTCTCGACGATCTGCGTGGCGGTCTCGCCGCTGGAGCGCTGGGTGGCCAGGAGGCGGTTGTCGAGCCCTTCGAGCCGCTGACCGACCTTCGTGTTGACGTCCGACAGACGGCGGTCGAAGGCCTCCTGGAGGCCGGCGAGGCGCCGGTCGAACTCGGCCGTTCGATCGCCGAGCGCCGCGACGGTGTCGGAGCCCAGTGCGCGGAGGGCGCGCGAGACGACGACAGCCGCGGCCAGCGCGACCGCGACGAGAATACCGATGACGAGCCCGATCAGCATGAGCCGACGAACGATAGAGAGCACGTCGGACGGAACCGGTGGGGCCGCCGCCGCAGGCGGCCCCACCGGTTCTACGTCGTCGAGTCGGACTCGGCGTGGTGCTCGGCCGCGCGCTCCGGCTCGGCCTCAGCCGCCTCGGCGTGGCTCGCCGCCGCATCCTCCGCGACGCTCTCGGCTTCCTCGTGAACGCCTTCGGCGTGGAGCGAGCTCTGGCCGGTCGGGTCGCCGGCTGCCTGCTTGCCGCGCCCGAGCAGCTTGTCCAGTAGTCCCATGGGGCCTCCCTGTGGATCTGGCGAGTATCGCAAGCGGGTCAGACCTCGAGGCCGCCCCGCGCAAAAATCAGCCCCGACGAGTCCGAAGACCTACCGGGGCTGAGTGCCGGATCCAGCGACTCCGAAGAGCTACCGGATCCGACGACGCGAAGCTATCGGCGTGGCTCCGGGGCAGTCAAGCGCGAATCCCGAGGATTCCCGCAAACTGCGACTTTTTCGCTGGAGGCCACCGATGCGCACGGCGCGCGGCCGCGAGGGAACATCCGTTCGCTCCCGTAGGCTTGCGCAGCAGATGGAGGACGTCTTCGGCCCAGGCGGGAACCTCGCGCGCGCGCTTCCCGGGTACGAGCAGCGGCCGGAGCAGGCTGCGCTCGCCGCCGCGGTCGAGCGCTCGCTCACCACCGGTGAGCACCTCGTCGCCGAGGCGGGAACGGGCGTCGGGAAGAGCCTTGCGTACCTGATCCCGGCACTCGAGTCGGGGCAGCGCGTCATCGTCGCGACGGCGACGAAGGCCCTCCAGGAGCAGTTGCTGGGAAAGGACGTCCCGGTGGCCGCGGCCGCGGTCGGGCGCCCGATCGACGTGGTCGTCCTGAAGGGGCGGCAGAACTACCTCTGCCGCCGCCAGCTCCAGGGATTTCAGCCGTTCCTGCTCCCCGACGGACACGACGGGCGCGCCTGGGAGGCGATGCAGAGTTGGCTGGACGAGACGGAGACCGGCGACCGTGCCGAGCTCGAGCTGGAGCCGTCCGAGGCGCTCTGGGCGGAGCTCGCCGTCGGCGCCGACCGGTGCTCCGGACGCCGCTGCCACCTCGTCTCGAGCTGCTTCGCGGAGGCCGCGCGTGAGCGCGCCTCCCACGCCGACCTCGTGATCGCGAACCACGCCCTCTACTTCGCCCATCTCGCCTCCGGCGGCGGTGTGCTGCCCGAGCACGACGCGGTGGTCTTCGACGAGGCGCACCGGCTCGAGGAGTCGGCGGCGTCGTGGCTCGGTGGGCGCGTCTCGCGCGCAGGGCTGCGGCGGCTCGCGCTCGACGTGGAGCGCGCGTGCCGCCAGTCGTTGAAGCCGGTGCCCGCGCGTCCACTCGACCGAGTCGAACGAAGTGGGGAGCGCCTGCTGCGAGCGGTCGCGCCTCCCTCGGGGCGCAAGCGGCTGCGCGAGACCCCCGCCGAGCCGGCACTCGTGCTCGTCGACGCGCTGAACGACCTTGCGGCCGCATTGCACGGCGAGGGCGAGGATCTCGACGCACTCTCGCGGCGGGCACTCGGCCTCGCGGCGCAGGTCGAGGCGTGCCTCGAGCCGAGCCTGCTGGAACGCGTCGTCTGGGCCGAGCCCGACGCGCTCGCCTGGGCGCCGGTCGACGTCTCGTCCGAGCTGCGGGAGCGCCTCTGGGAAGACGGGCCGACGGCGGTGCTCGTGTCGGCAACCCTCACCACCGGCGAGGATGCGAGCTTCGTGCGGAACCGGCTTGGCCTGGAGCATGCCCGCGAGGCGATCGTCGGGTCGCCCTACGACTTCGGCGAGCAGGCTCTCCTCTACCTGCCCCGGACGATGCCCGACCCGCGAAGTGACGGGTTCACCGAGCGGGCCGCGGACGAGATCGTCTCGCTGTTGGCGCTCTCCGAAGGGCGCGCGCTCGTGCTGACCTCCAGCTACCGGGCGCTCGACGTCTACCGGGGGCGTGTCCGCGGCCGGATCCCCTACGAGGTGCTCGTGCAGGGCGAGGCCCCGCGCGAGCGGCTGCTCGAGCGTTTCCGCAGCGACGTCGACTCGGTGCTCCTCGCCACCTCGACGTTCTGGCAGGGAGTCGACGTGCCCGGCGAGTCCCTCTCGCTGCTCGTGATCGACAAGCTGCCCTTTTCCGCGCCGGGCGACCCGCTGCACGAGGCTCGCTGCGAGGCGATCGAGCAGCTCGGCGGCGACTGGTTTCGCGACTACGCCCTCCAGACTGCCGTGCTCCAGTTGCGGCAGGGCTTCGGGCGCCTGATCCGCAGCCACTCCGACCGCGGTGTGGTCGCGATCCTCGACCCGCGCCTGCGCACCCGTGGCTACGGGCGCGCGTTCCTCGCCGCGCTGCCTCGCTGCGCCGTTGCCGAGGACCACGCAGCGATCGCGGCGTTCTTCGGCGCCCACCTCGCCGTTTCCGCTTGAATTCTGGCTCGTGCCTCCGAAGAAGAAGCCGCGCACCCCGCCGCCGCCGCGTCGTGTCCAGGCGCCGAAGGCGCGCGACGATGCGAAGGCACCGAGCGATCTCGGCCTGCGGCAGCGCGCGATCCTCTACGGCTTCGCATGCGCCGGCATCGTCGCGCTCGTCGCCGTGATCGCGGTAGTCGCGCTCGGCGGCGGCTCGAGCGGGGGCGCGAAGGCCGCGATCACGGCGATCGAGGCTGCCGGTTGCCAGTTCAAGACGTATGCGGCCCTCCCGCGAACGCCGCACTACACGACGCTCCATCCGAAGCCGCCGCCGCAGTGGAACTCGGTGCCGCCGTCGAGCGGCCGGCACTTCCACCAGCCGCTCGTCTTCGGCCAGTACGACCAGCCGGTGATCGAGATCCAGGCGGTGCACAACCTCGAGCACGGCGCGATGATCCTCCAGTACGGCAGCAAGGTGCCGAGGGCGCAGGTCGACGCGATCACGCAGTGGTATCGCAAGGATCCGAATGCGCTCGTCGTCGCGCCGCTGCCGTTGCTCGGCGACAAGGTTGCGATGACCGCGTGGACGCGCTGGTCGGAGTGCAAGGGATTTGACGAGAAGGCCGCGAACGCCTTCCGCAAGGCCTTCCGCTACCAGGCGCCCGAGAAGTTCCCGAAGAGCTTCCTGGGCCCCGGCCAATAGGCCGCTACGCTTGTCGCCGCCCCCGCCGGGGTGGCGGAACTGGTAGACGCAGCCGGCTTAAAACCGGGAGTCCTTCGGGACGTGGGGGTTCGACTCCCTCCCCCGGCACTTTCAAAATCACGCGGAATGCGCTCGGTTCGTTGACACGGTGAGCTCGTGCAGCCGGGCCGCGAGGTCGGGCGTCAGGTCACCCGCGTCGTACCGCCACTGCCAGTTGCCTTCCTCGATGCCGGGCAGGTTCATGCGCGCCTCCGGCCCGAGGTCGAGGACGTCCTGGAGCGGGGCGATCGCGAGTGCGGCGCGTGACGACCACGCGGCGCCGAGCAACGACCACGTGGGGTCGGCCGGGTCGAGGTCGACCCACGCGCGGTCGCTCCACGAGAGCGATTCCCACCAGCCGCGCGTCGTGTCGTTGTCATGGGTGCCCGTGTAGACGACCGAATCCCGCTCGTGGTTTTCGGGCAGGTGCGGGTTCGAGCGATCGCCGCCGAGCGCGAACTGGAGGACGACCATCCCGGGGAAACCGAGCTCGCGCCGCAGCCGCAAGACGGGCTCGGTGATCACGCCGAGGTCCTCCGCGACGACCGGAAGCTCCCCGAGCTCAGCCTCCGCTGCGCGGAAGACCGCTGCGCCCGGGCCTCGTCTCCACGTGCCCCGGGCGGCGGTCGGGCTCCCGGCCGGCACCGCCCAGTAGGAGACGAAGCCGCGGAAATGGTCGACGCGTGTCAGGTCGACCAGCGAGAACGTGCGGCGGAAGCGCTCGACCCACCACCGGTAGTCCTCGGCGCGCATGGCCGACCAGTCGTAGAGCGGATTGCCCCACAGCTGGCCGGTCTTCGCGAAGGCGTCGGGCGGCACGCCGGCGACGACCCCGTCCTGGAAGAGCCGCGGGTGGGCGCGGTGGTCGGCCCCGCCCGCCGAGACGTAGATCGGCATGTCGCCGAAGATGCGAACGCCCCGCCCCGCCGCGTGGGCGCGCAGCGCCTGCCACTCCCGTTCGAAGCGCACCTGGTCCTCCAACGAGCCCCCCTCGTTCTCGGCGGCCCATGCGAGCCACTCGTCGAGCCAGTAGCCGTTCCGCGCGT
The DNA here is from genome assembly GCA_030774175.1 of Actinomycetota bacterium. The sequence continues at coordinate 4,389 of JALYLO010000336.1, read as the reverse complement.
GGAAGGCAGAGGCGTCGGCCTTCGTCACGCCGGCGGCGGGCTCCGCAAGCAGGGCGGGCGAGCCGGCAAACGCCGAGGGGGACATGTAGGGCGAGCCGGTCAGCCCCTCGGGCGGCCCCAGCGGCAGCACCTGCCACCAGCGCTGCCCGGCCGAGGCAAGCCAGTCCACGAGCCTGTAGGCATGCTCGTCCAGTACACCGTTCGGCAGCGAGGTCGGATGAAGGAGGATGCCTGAGGCGCGTTCGAGCTTCATTGTGTTTAGAACAGGACGACGACTGAGAATCTCACGCACGGTGCCCCTACCGAAGACCAAGCAACCACCGCCCCGGATCCAGTTGCAGGCGATCGAGCCGGTGCTCGACTGCGGCCGCTATCCGGTCAAGCGGACGGTCGGCGACCTGGTCGGCGTCTACGCGACGATCTTCAAGGACGGCCATGACACCCTCGGCGCCGCGATCCGCGTGCGCGGGCCCCGGGAGAGGCGCTGGCGCGAGGAGCCCCTGCGTCCGCTCGGCAACGACCGCTTCGCCGGCGCGTTCGAGGTCGACCGTCCCGGCCGCTGGCAGTTCGCGGTGGCCGCCTGGACCGACCGGATCGCCACCTGGCAGGACGAGATCCGGCGCAAGGTCGCCTCGGGCGAGCACGGGCTCGCAGGGGAGCTCGCCGAAGGGGCGGTGCTCCTCGGTCGCGAGTCGGTGACCGTCGACGAGGGGCTCGCCGCCGCCGCCGGCGACCGTCACGGGGAGGCGTGCTCCGACCTGCTCGAGGTCGACGTCGATCGGGTCCTCGCGCGCTTCGGATCGTGGTACGAGCTCTTCCCGCGCTCCTGGGGGGGCTTTCGCGGCGTCGCGAAGGTGCTCCCGCGTGCCGCGGAGCTCGGCTTCGACGTGGTCTACCTGCCACCGATCCATCCGATCGGCGTCTCGAACCGCAAGGGGCGCAACAACGCCGTCACCGCCCAGCCCGGCGACGTCGGGTCACCTTGGGCGATCGGCTCCGCCGAGGGCGGGCACGACGCGATCAACTCGGAGCTCGGTACGTGGGCCGACTTCGACGCGCTGGTCGCCGCGGCAAGGGACACCGGGATCGAGCTCGCGCTCGATTTCGCCATCCAGTGCTCGCCCGACCACCCGTGGCTCCGCGAGCACCCCGAGTGGTTCAACCGCCGTCCCGACGGCACCCTCAAGTACGCCGAAAATCCGCCCAAGCGCTACCAGGACATCTACAACGTCAACTTCGAGTCGGAGGACTGGCAGGGGCTCTGGCAGGCCCTGCTCGATGTGGTCCTGTTCTGGGTCGGGCGCGGGATCACCGTGTTCCGCGTCGACAACCCGCACACGAAACCGGCGGCGTTCTGGGAGTGGCTGATCCGCGAGGTCCGCGGGGAGCATCCGGAGGTGATCTTCCTGGCGGAGGCGTTCACGCGGCCGTCGCTGATGACGACGCTCGCGAAGCTCGGCTTCGCGCAGAGCTACACGTACTTCACCTGGAAGAACACGAAGGCGGAGCTCGCGGAGTACACGGCGCAGCTCCTGGCGTGGGCCGAGTTCTTCCGGCCGAATGCCTTCACCAACACGCAGGACATCCTGCACGAGTACCTGCAGCAGGGCGGCCCGCCCGCGTTCGAGGCGCGCCTCGTGCTCGCGGGGACCCTCTCGCCGACGTACGGCATCTACTCCGGCTACGAGTCGTTCGAGAACATACCGCTGCGGCCGGGCTCCGAGGAGTACCTCGACTCCGAGAAGTACGAGGCGAAGCGGCGCGCGTTCGACGGTCCGCTACTTCCGCTCGTGCAACGGCTGAACCAGGTGCGGCGCGCCGAGCCCGCGCTCCAGCGGGTCGACAACCTGCGGTGGCTCGAGACCGAGAACGACCAGCTCGTCGCGTACGTGAAAGACGAGCTCATCTGCGTCGTCAACCTCGACCCGTTTACCGAGCGGGAAGGAGTGTGCACGGTCCCGGTGGCACTCGGGCTGCCTCCCGCGTTCGAGGTTCGCGATCTGCTGCACGATGAGGAGTTCACGTGGCGCGCCGGCCGCAACTACGTCAGACTCGGTCCCGGCAAGGCCCATGTCCTGAAGGCGGTCCGCTGACCGCTCCCGTTCTCGGAGGCGCGCGTGTCTGAGCCAGGGCACTGGTTCGAGCGAGAGCCGCTGTGGTTCAAGACCGCGGTCTTCTACGAGATCCACCTGCGCGGGTTCTACGACGGCGACGACGACGGCTCGGGCGACTTCCGCGGGCTGACGGAGAAGCTCGACTACCTCCAGGAGATCGGCATCGACTGCATCTGGCTGCTGCCATGCTTCCCGAGCCCGCTCCGCGACGGCGGCTACGACATCGCCGACTTCTTCGCGATCCACCAGGACTACGGGACGATCGACGACTTCAAGTTCTTCATCGACCAGGCGCACCAGCGCGGGCTGCGGGTGATCATCGACCTCGTGATGAACCACACCTCGAGCGACCATCCATGGTTCCAGGCGAGCCGCAGCGACCCGACCGGCCCGTACGGCGACTGGTACGTGTGGGGCGACGACGCGGAGCGCTGGAGCGAGGCGCGGATCATCTTCCTCGACACGGAGCCCTCGAACTGGACGTGGGACCCGCTCCGCGCCCAGTACTACTGGCACCGCTTCTTCAGCCACCAGCCCGACCTGAACTACGACAACCCCGAGGTGCAGGAGCAGATGCTGAACGTCCTGCGCTTCTGGCTCGACCTCGGCCTCGACGGCTTCCGGCTCGACGCCGTGCCGTACCTCTACGAGCGCGACGGCACGAACGGCGAAAATCTCCCCGAAACCCATGCGTTTCTGAGACGGGTCAGGGCGGAGGTGGACGCGCGCTATGCCGACCGCGTGCTGCTCGCCGAGGCGAATCAATGGCCGGACGACGTCGTGCAGTACTTCGGCGAGGGCGACGAGTGCCACATGGCGTTTCATTTCCCCGTCATGCCGCGCATGTTCATGGGTGTCCGGCGCGAGGACGCGCTGCCGATCATCGAGATCCTCGAGCGGACGCCGCCGATTCCCGAGACCGCGCAGTGGGGCCTCTTTCTCCGCAACCACGACGAGCTCACGCTCGAGATGGTCACCGACGAGGAGCGCGACTACATGTACTCGGAGTACGCGAAGGATCCGCGGATGAAGCTCAACCTCGGGATCCGGCGCCGGCTCGCACCGCTGCTCGACAACGGTCGCGACGAGATCCAGTTGCTGCACGCGATGCTCTTCTCGCTGCCCGGCACGCCGGTCCTCTACTACGGCGACGAGATCGGAATGGGCGACAACATCTTCCTCGGCGACCGGGACGGTGTGCGCACGCCGATGCAGTGGACGAGCGACCGCAACGGGGGCTTCTCGCGGGCCGACTTCGCCCAGCTCTACCTGCCGCCGCTCCTCGACCCCGTCTACGGGTACCAGGCCGTGAACGTCGAGGCACAGCTCCGTCAGCCGAACTCGCTCTTGCGTTGGCTCCGCCGCCTGATCTCCCTCCGCAAGCAGCACCCGGTCTTCGGGCTCGGCACCTACGAGTCGCTGCGCCCCGACAACCCGCGCATCTTCGCCCACATCCGGACCTACGAGGACGACATCGTCCTGTGCGTCCACAACCTCGCCCGTTCGGCGCAGGCGGTGGAGCTCGACCTCTCGCGCTGGCTCGGGCTGATCCCGGTCGAGATGTTCGGCCAAACCGCCTTCCCGCGGGTCGGCGAGCTGTCCTACCTGCTGACGCTCGGCGGGCGAGGGTTCTTCTGGTTCCAGTTGAGGAAGGACGAGGACACGTGAGCGAGCACGAGGTGATCGAATTCGTCACGAGCCAGCGCTGGTTCGGCTCGAAGACACGGCACGTCAGCCATGCCCACGTCGTCGACCGCGCGATGCTGCGCGACACCGATCCGACGCTCGAGCTGCAACTCGTCGAGATCCGTTTCGACACCGGCACGCACGAGACGTACCAGCTGCTCACCGACGACGGCCTCGACGCGCTCGGCGACGCGCGCCAGGCGCGCGAGCTCGTTCACATGATCCGGGCGGGTGTCAAGATCTCGGCCGGCGAAGGCATCGTCGAGTTCGCGCACGTCGACGGCTTCGCGGGTCTCGGCCAGGAGCTCCGCGAAGCCCGCACGATCACCGCCGAGCAGTCGAACACCTCGCTGGTCTTCGACGAGGAGCTGATCCTCAAGGTCTTCCGCCGGCTCGAGGCGGGAATCAACCCCGAGCTCGAGCTGTTGCGCTTCCTGACCGAGCGGGGCTTCGAGAACATCGCGCAGCTCGCGGGCTGGTATGCGTACACCGGCCGTCCGATGGACGCGACGCTCGGGATCCTCCAGCGGTTCGTCGCCGGCGGGCAGGACGGGTGGGAGCTCGCACTCGACACCATGCTCGACGGCTC
>JALYLO010000335.1 GCA_030774175.1 Actinomycetota bacterium | reverse complement strand
GCAGGTCGGCGAACGAGTCGAAGTGCTCGCGGCTCGCGATCCAGATCGCTCCTGGCAGGCTGCCGCTGACCGGCGCGTGCAGTGTCCAGTTTTCGTCCGACCACAGCGCGCCGGTTGTCTTGCCGGTACAAATGCGGCACGGCGGCCCACCGGGCTCGCCGCGACGCGGCGGCTCGGGAATCTGACGCTCGCCGGGCTCGCGCGGAACGAGCGGTTCGAGGTAGGGAAGGCTCATCTGATCTCCTCAATCAGCGTTCTTCGCGCACGTACGGGGTGCCGAGCGCCGCGGGGGCGCCGAGGCGCCGCCGCGCGCCCGCGCTCGAGACGAGCACCAGCACGACGATCGTCATCACGTACGGCAGCGACTGGAAGAGCTCCGGCGGCACGCCGCTCAAGATGCCGCGCGCCTGGAAGGTGAACGGGATGCCCGAGAAAGCGCCGAAGAAATACGCGCCGACGAGGCAGAGGGTCGGGCGCCAGAACGCGAAGATCACGAGCGCGATCGCGATCCAGCCGGCACCGGAGGTGAGGCCGTCGACCCATTGCGGCGTGATCGCCAGCGAGAAGCAGGCGCCACCGACCCCCGCGAACGCGCCGCCGACCACGGTGTGCACGTAGCGGTAGGACGTCACGTTGATCCCCATCGCGTCGGCGGCCGCCGGCGACTCCCCGACGGCGCGCAGGTTCAGCCCCGGCCGCGTGCGATTGAGATACAGCGCGACGAGCGCGACGCAGCCCCACGACGCATAGACGAGCGCAGGTTGATTGACGAGGATCGGCCCGACGACCTTCGCCGACCGCCACGAGTCCGGCAGGAACGGGCCGAATGAGCGGCGCGCCGGCTGGTCGCCCAGGTTCAGGTCGTTGCCAAGGTACGACGACAGCCCGGCGGCGCCCGCGAAGATCGTCAGCGCGAGCCCGGAGACGATCTGGTTCGCCCGCAGCGTGACGACGAGAAACGCGTGGATCAGCGCCATCGCCGCCCCGGCGACCGCAGCCGCCAGGATCCCGAGCGAAAGCGAGCCCGTGCGCTGCACCGCCCAGAAGCCCAGCACGGCGCCGACGAGCATCATCCCCTCGACGCCCAGGTTGAGCACGCCCGAGCGTTCGGCGAGCAGCTCGCCGAGTGCGGCGTAGAGGAGCGGCGTCCCGTAGATCACCGCAGATGTGAGCACGACGACGACGACCGAGTTGTTGATGCCCCCTGCGGCGAGGATCACCCCGCCACCCCCGCCGTGTGCACCCCGCGGGAGAGCCGGACCCGATATCGGATCAGCAGCTCGCCGCCAAGCGCGCTGAAGAGGATCAGCCCCTGCATCACGCCGACGAGCCCCGACGGGAAATCGGCGCCCTGCAGCGTGTAGCCGGCGTTCTGCAGGCCGCCGAGCAGGAACGCAACGAAGCAGACCGCGAACGGGTTGTACCGCGCCAGTGCCGCGATCACGATGCCCGCGTAGCCATAGCCGGCGGACGTCAGGCCGCGCGGATCGAGCGTGTGCCGAAAGTCGCCGTCCTGACTCGCGCCGCCGATGCCGGCGATCGCCCCGGAAAGAGCCATGACGGCGAGAATCTTCCGTCGGGTGCGCATGCCTGCATACGTGGCCGCCCGCGGGGAGTCGCCGATCACCTGCACCTCGAAGCCAAAGCGGGTGCGCGTGTAGAGCAGCCACACGATCGCGGCGATCAGCACGCCGAGCAGGAGGCCAAACGGCAGCACGAGCCCTCCCACATGAGAGAGGGGCCAGCTTGCGGCGTCGGGCAGCGACTTGCCCTGCGGGAACACTTTCGCCGTGGGGCTCGAGGTGTCGCGCCAGTACGACTCGGAATCGAAGATCAGGTAGTCGATGACGAGCGCGCCGACGTAGTTGAGCATCAGCGACGTAATGATCTCGTTGGTCGAGAGGAACGCCCGCAGGATCGCCGGCACCAGCGCCAGCGCCGCGCCGCCCACGGCCCCCGCCGCGATCATGGCCGGGATCGAAACCCAGCCCGAGTGGTTGCC
>JALYLO010000334.1 GCA_030774175.1 Actinomycetota bacterium | reverse complement strand
CAGATGGTCGCGAAGGGGCATCACTTCGCGGGCATCGAGCTGGCGGCCGTGATCGACGCCGACACCGGCCTCGCGATGCCGGATTTCCGTGCCGAGGAGCGCACGTTCCAGCTGATCACGCAGCTTGCCGGGCGCAGCGGCCGGGACGCGCCCGGCCGTGTGCTCGTCCAGACCTTTCAGCCGGACTCGCGCACGATCGCGCACGCGGCCCGGCACGACGTGGGGCGCTTCCTCACGGAGGAGCTCGAACGGCGGCGCGCGCTCGGCTATCCACCGTTCGCGCACCTCGTCCGGATCGTCGTCGCCGGACCGGAGCTCGAGCCCGTCGTGCGCGCGCTCGACGAGTTGAAGGCGGGGATCCGCGGTGCGGAGCTGCTCGGCCCCGCACCTCTGTTGCGCCTGCGCGGGCGCTACCGGGCGCAGCTCGTGGCGAAGACGGAGCACCCGCGCCGGATTGCCTCGCAGGCCGCGCGCCTGCTCGCCGCGGCCGCTCCGGCCATGCGGCGGGCGCATCTGACGGCCGTCGTCGACGTGGATCCCCAGAGCCTCTGACGCCGGCAGTTGGGCGGCCTGAAGCAGTCACTACACTGGCACCGCCTGTGACCCACGATCACGACCACGAGCACGACGATGCTCACGGCGACGCCGCCGGCGACGCGCACACCCTCGAGGCGGTCCGCGCCGAGGCGGAGGCGGATGCCCGCCGGCGCCTTGCGCTCGCGCAGATCCGGCAGTACCCGGACAGCGCTCTGCGGCTCGTCGCGCACGAGGTGACCGAGTTCGACGACGACCTGCAGCGGCTCGTCGACCGGATGATCGAGCTGATGCACGATGCCCAGGGCGTCGGACTCGCTGCGACCCAGGTCGGCGTGCTGCGCCGATTGTTCGTTTTCGAGCCCGATGAGGAGGGCCCGCGGGTGATCGTCAACCCGACGATCGTCAAGCGCGGCCGGGAGACCGACAGTGAGGACGAGGGGTGCCTCTCGCTGCAAGGCGTGCGCGTGCCGGTCGAGCGGGTGACGAGCCTGAAGCTCGAGGGCAAGGACGAGCGCGGCGGGGACGTCCGCCTGGACCTCGATGCGCACGGCGCGCGCATCGCCCAGCACGAGCTCGACCATCTGGACGGCGTGCTGATCATCGACCGCACGGACGACGAGCACCGCAAGGAAGCGCTCGCGCTGCTGCGGCCGCGCGTCGTCCTCCGTTGAGGATCGCAGTCGCCGCGACGGCGCAGTTGGGAGCCGACGTGCTCGAGCGGCTCGCGGCCATGCACGACGTCGCCTGGCTGCTGACGCGTCCCGACGCTCCGCGGGGGCGCGGCCGGAAGCTCGCGCCGCCGCCGGCGAAGGAGGCGGCCGACCGGCTCGGCATCCCCGCGCACCAGGCGGCCAAGCCGGAGCTCCCAGGCGACGTCCCCGACGCGATCATCGTCTGCGCCTACGGGCTCTACATCCCGCCGCGGCTGCTCGAGCAGGCGCTCTGGCTGAACGTCCACCCGTCGCTCCTCCCGCGGTGGCGGGGCGCCGCACCGGTGGAACGGTCGATCCTCGCCGGCGACGAGCAGACCGGCGTGACGATCCACCGCACCGTCGAGGAGCTCGACGCCGGCCCCGTGGCGGCGCAGGAGTCGTTCGAGGTCGGCGAGCTCGACGCGGGGGGCGTCTACGAGCGCTCGGGCGAGATCGCCGCGCGCCTGATCGATTCGGTGCTCCCCCAGCCGGTGTTCACGCCGCAGCCGGAGGCAGGAGCGACCTATGCGGAGAAGATCACGGCCGCAGACCGCGCCCTCGACCTCGATGATCCGCTCGACGCCTGGCGACGCGTCCGCGCGCTCTCGCCGCACATCGGCGCGTGGGCGACGCTCGGCGGCCGGCGCGTGACGATCTGGCGCGCGCACCTCGACGGCGGTCGTCTGGTCCCCGAGCTCGTGCAGCCTGCCGGCCGGGACCGCATGAGCTACGACGAGTATCTGCGAGGTGTTCGATGACCAGTGGACTTCGTTGATCGCGCCGGCGCGACGCGCGGCGTTCGAGGTCGTGCGCCGGGTCTTCGAGGACGAGGCCTACGCGGACCGCGCGCTCGCTGCCGCTGTCGAAGGGCTCGACGCCCGCGATCGCGCGCTCGCCCAGCGCCTCGCTTACGGCACCGTGCAGCGTGCTCGGACGATCGACTTCGGGATCGAACAGCTCGGGAAGCGCCCGGTGCGAAAGCTCGATCCGCCCGTGCTGGCGGCGTTGCGGCTCGGTGCGTACCAGCTCGCCTGGACCGACCAGGCCGTGCACGCCGTCGCGGACGACGCGGTCGAGCTCGTGCGAGCTGCGCGCCTCGAGCGGGCGGTGCCGTTCACCAACGCCGTGATGCGCCGCCTCGCGAACGGTCTCAGGGGGCTCGTCGCCTCGCTGCCCGAGGGGCCGCTGAAGCACTCGTACCCCGACTGGATCGCCGCGATCTGGGAGCGTGACTTCGGGCACGAGGACGCGCTCGCTCTCATGCGGGCGCAGAACGAGCGTCCGGCGCTCGAGGTTCGCTCCGCCGAGCCGGTCGGCGAGCCGACGGACGTTCCCGGCGCGTACGTCGTCGACCAGGTCGATCCGAAGCGCATGCGCCCGATGAGCCGCGCCTCCCAGCTCGCGGCTCTCGTCGTCGGCGCCCAGGCGGGCGAGCGGATCCTCGATGCCTGCGCGGCGCCCGGCGGCAAGTCGGAGATGCTCGCCGGGGAGGTAACGGCGGTCGAGATCCACGCGGGCCGGGCGCGGGCGATGGCCGAGGAGATGCCTCCGAACGTCCGCGTCGTCCAGGCCGACGTGCGGGAGCTGGACGAGCGAGGGTTCGACCGCGCGCTCGTCGATGCACCCTGCTCGGGCCTCGGCGTGCTGGCGCGCCGCCCCGACCTGCGCTGGCGCGCACGGCCTCTGCCCGAGCTCCAGCTCGAGCTCCTGCGCGCGGCGGCGGAGCGGGTGAAGCCGGGCGGAACCATCGTCTACTCGGTCTGCACGCTGAACGCCGACGAGAACGAGACGGTCGTCGACGCCTCGGGGCTCAGCGTCGAAGCGCTCGGAGCGGACTGGCCCCGCTACGCGCATGCCAGGCGGCCGGAGTTCCTGCTCACACGGCCCGACCGCGACAACACCTCGGGCTTCTTCATCGCCCGCCTCAGGTCGTAACATCGGCGGCGATGCCCTGGAGCGAATGGATTCGGGCCGTCGAGGTCGAGCCGTCGCTGTACGGCGCCGACTTCGCGCACCTCGGCTCGCAGATCGAGGCCCTCTTGCGCGCCGAGTGCCGCGTCTTTCACTTCGACGTGGGCGACGGGCACTTCGTCGAGCCGATCACGATGGGCCCGATCGTGCTCGCGTCGATCTCGCCGCTGATCCATCGCCACGGCGGCGCGATCGACGTGCACCTGATGGTCGAGCGCCCGGCGAAGTACTTCGCCGCCGTCGCAGCGGCGGGTGGCGACAGCGTCACCTTCCACTTCGAGGCCGTCGACGACGTGCCGGCGACGATTGCGGCCGGGCGGGAGCAGAACCTCCAGGTCGGCGTCGCATTCAACCCGGAGAGCGAGCCCGAGCACGTCGCGGCGGTCGCCGGAGACGCCGACATCGTGCTCTGCATGGCGATCCATCCCGGCTATTCAGGCCAGCCGTTCCTCGAGGAGACCTACGGCCGGCTGCACCGCCTTCGGCCGGCGCTGCCCGCCGGCGTCCACGTGCAAGTCGACGGAGGCGTCTCGCAGCAGAACATCCGTCAGATCCACGACGCGGGCGCGACGCTGCTCGTGGCGGCCTCCGCGATCTTCGGGCACGAGGACCTGCCGCTTGCGTACCGTCGGCTCGTGCAGGCCCTGGCATGAAGCCGTCCGCGTGACACTCGCCCGGGCGGTGGAGGTCGCGCGCGCGGCGCGTCACCGGGCGTACCCGAAGCCGACCGTCGGCGCCGTGCTCGTGCGCGACGGCGAGGTGGTGGCCGAGGGGGCGACGGAGGCAGCCGGCCGGCACGCCGAGCGGGTCGTGCTGGACGCGGCCGGTGAGCGGGCACGCGGCGCGACGTTCTACCTCACACTCGAGCCGTGCGCGCATCACGGCACGACGCCGCCGTGCACCGACGCGATTCTGGCCGCCGGGGTCGAGCGCGTGGTCTTCGGCGCGCGTGACCCGAACCCGGAGGCGGCGGGCGGGGCGGAGGTGCTGCGCGGCGCGGGGATCGACGTCGAGCTCGTCGACGCGCAGGAGGCGCGTGTGCTGGAGGAGGCGTGGCGCACCTGGGTGAGCGTGCAGCGGCCGTTCGTGATCTACAAGGCGGCCGTGACGCTCGACGGGCGTGTCACGGTGCCCGGCGAGCGCTGGGTGACGGGCGAGGCGAGCCGCCGCCGCGTCCACGAGCTGCGCGCCGAGGTCGACGCGGTCGCCGTCGGCGGCGGCACGGCCCGCAC